>CAZAMZ010000096.1:0-6307 GCA_964486375.1 uncultured Synergistaceae bacterium
AGGTCCGGAGGAAGCTCCTGGAACTTATGGATGACTTCGGAGCCACCTCCCAGGGCTTCACACCTATCGTCGCTAGGGGGGAGAACGCAGCCAAACCCCATTACCCTGGAGGAGATGGTGTCATCAGGGAACGGGACTCCGTTCTTATTGACTTCGGATGCCGCTACCGAGGCTACTTTTCCGATATGACCAGGACATTCTTTATCGGCGAAAGGCCCGAACCTGATGTAGAGGAGATGTACCATATCGTTCTTCGTTCACAGGTTGCGGGAGAAAAGTTCGCCCGACCGGGCATAACGTCTGAATCGCTTGATGTTGCCGCCCGTTCCGTGATAGAAAAAGCCGGATACGGAGACCGCTTCAACAATCGCCTCGGCCATGGGATAGGGCTGGCTATTCACGAAGCCCCGAACATTATGAGGGGGAATCATCAGGTACTTACCCCGGGGATGACGTTCAGCATTGAACCGGGTATGTACATACCGGGGAAAATAGGCATAAGAATAGAGAATTGCGTCGTGGTGACCGAAAATGGATGCGAATCTCTGACCAGATTCCCAAGGGATCTAATGGTCTTGTGAAGGACGTGAATGGGAAGATGTCTGAAAGGGCCCTGCTGGAAAAATACAGACCCCATATTCTTTCGAACCTGTCGGAAATGATCCGGATAAGAAGCGTTGAAGGTCCTCCGGAAGAAGGCAAGCCATTTGGGGATGGGGTTCACCAGGCACTGAACCTTGCCCTGGAGACTGCATCAGTGCTGGGTTTCCGTACCGTCAACAGGAACGGCATGATAGGTTATGCAGAATACGGGTCTGGCAAGGAAATGGTGGCAGTCCTGGGACATCTTGATGTAGTCCCCGAAGGGAAGGGCTGGAAATATCCCCCCTTTGCCGCAGAGATCCACGAAGGAAGAATGTACGGCCGGGGCACCACCGATGACAAGGGACCCACCATTGCTGCCTTATGGGCTTTAAAGATCCTTGCCGATGAAAACCACCGTCTTTCACGGAGAATAAGGATCATTTTCGGCACCAACGAGGAGAGCGGATTCAGGGGAATCAAGTGGTATGCCGCCAACGAAGAGGCTCCTGTCGCTGGCTTCACCCCCGACATTCATGAAGGGATAGTCCACGCTGAAAAAGGCGGTCTTCATGTAAAGCTGGAAGTTCCGGTTGAAAACGAAGGGCCCGTCTTTCTTGATTCTTTCATCGCCGGAGAAGCGGTCAACATAGTACCCGACATTTGCGAAGCCGTGTTCCGCGGTGACAGGGCTGCAATTGAGGAATGGTCCCTCAGCCTCGGAAGATCGGTCAATTCGCTGCAACCGGGAGGTGAAATAAGCCTCGACGGCAATACTATTTCGATAAAGGCTTTCGGGAAAGCCTCACATGCCAGTCTCCCTGAAAAAGGGGAAAACGCCATTGCCTCCCTTTGCAGGCTTCTGGCATATGATCCTCCCGCAGGGTTCCCATTCAAGGCTTTCGGGATCCTTTCGGATCTTCTCGGGGATGCCCGCTTCGGCAGCGATCTGGGGATATCCATGTCCGACGATGTATCGGGTCCACTAACCTGCAATCCTGGGCTTGCATCCTTTGAAAAGGGGATCCTCAGCGTTACTCTGGATATCAGGCATCCTGTAACGATCCCCGGGGACCTTGTCATGCAAAGGATCAGGCAAAGGGTGGAACCCCTGGGTGTTATTTGCACGGAAACCTCACGGACAAAACCTCTTCACGTCCCCAAGGACTCACCGCTGATAAAGGAGCTCAGCGAATCGTTCTTTGAGGTTACCGGCAAATACCCGGATATCAAGGCAATTGGCGGAGGGACCTATGCAAAGGCTCTTCCAAATGTAGTGGCTTTTGCCCCTTTCCCCGAAGGGCTTCCCGACCTGGCTCACCAGGCGGACGAGTACATCGATATAGAGGAATTGATCTCTTCTGTGCTTGTCATGAAAGCGGCCATGTTACGTATGGCCCGTTAGCCGTTTGGGAAAAAGGGGGGAAGGGCTGAAGCCCTTCCCCCCTTTTTTTATCAGGGTAATCCTGTCAGAAACGGTTACGGTGGATCTTTTCGTATGGAAGCCCCTCAACGGGAATTATTTCCTTATCCTCGGCGGGGTGACCGATGGCAATTATACAGACCACCCGCATCGGTTCCGGTATCCCCAGGAGCTCTTTAACGTACTCTTCGGCAGTTTTACCGGGCTTGTGGTCCCTGTTCCTTATATGGGCCCAGCAGGACCCCAGTCCCAGGGATGTTGAAGTCATCTGAGCGATGATCGCCGCGATGGAGGCATCCTCCACCCAGGTATCGGCCGTCTTTTCATTGGCCATAACGACTATTGCCATCGACGAACCCGCAATAAATGCCGAACTGCTTCCCCTGACCTGGGCAAGTTTTGAAAGAAGATCTCTTTTATCGACCATCACGAATTCCCAGGATCGCAGATTCCTGGCAGAAGGGGTCCTCAAAATAGCCTCTTCCAGTATCTCAACCTGCTCCTCCGAAAGTGGCCGGTCATGGAACTTTCTGATGCTTCTCCGTTTTCTCAAAAGGTCAAGCATGAATATCATCTCCTGTCCAGGGGAATGTTGGCAAAAAAAGAAAAAAAGGGGCGGCTTTCGCCGCCCCGTAATATATCTGGTCGGGCTTTCCGGCAGAGCGATCCACTTCCCAGGCAACCACTCCCTATTCCGTTTCCAGCCTCTTACTTTCTGTTTCAGATCCCTTGCCCCTTACCAGTTGCAACTTCAAAGTTCAAACTTCCGGACTTGACCTATCCTCACAGACGCAATTGCAAACCGGAAAGCCCGACTCCGGGGGTGCTTCTCCCCGTTATCAGGATGATACAACATCTGGGAAGAAAATGCAAGGGGCAAGATCAATATCTTATTTTCAGGAGCCGTGAACCGTGAATCGTGAACCGTGAATCGTACCCCTCGCTTATGCCTTTCTGACTTACATCTCACGGGGTTTCGGCCCTTCCTGCCGCCTTGTTTTTCCGCCCCTTCGTCTCTTTCATGGTCTTTACGATCTTTCCATATCTTCGTACTTCTCTGCGGCCCTCTGTGTTCTCTGCGGTGAAAAGGTTTTGCCCTTGACCAGGTTTTCCTGATTCAATTCAAGATTCATTATCGTCAAATTCCCATCCTTGTATTTTCCATTTCCTTTGATATTGTTTATGTGAAGGTAATACCATTCACTGTATTTTCCGGGAGGTTAAGACATGGAAGAAGCCAAACTGCGTCATCTCAAGTCGATGGCACTGGCGATCCGCCAGGACATCGTCAGGATGGTAGCGGAAGCAGGGTCGGGGCATCCGGGAGGTTCATTATCTGTAGCAGATATCGTATCTGTTCTATTCTTCGATGTGATGAAACATGACCCGACTAACCCCTGCTGGAATGGAAGGGACCGTTTCATCCTCTCAAAGGGGCACGCCTGCCCTGCCATCTATGCAGCCCTGGCTGAAAGCGGTTATTTCCCGCGGGAAGAACTCCTGACCCTGAGGAAATTCGGAGCCCGTCTTCAGGGACACCCCGACATGTGCAAGCTTCCCGGCCTTGAAGCTTCTACAGGAAGCCTCGGACAGGGTCTGTCCATCGCCTCAGGAATAGCCATGGCGATGAAGATGGACAAGGAGAACAACCGGGTCTACTGCCTTATGGGCGATGGAGAACTGGATGAAGGTCAGATATGGGAAGCTGCAATGACTGCGTCCCACTACAGACTCGACAATCTGTGCGGTATCGTTGACAGGAACGGCCTTCAGATAGACGGCTGCACCGATGACGTGAAAACCCTTGAGCCTCTTTCCGACAAATGGCGAGCCTTCGGATGGAACGTGATCGACGTCGACGGTCACAACATAGAGGACATATCCACAGCTCTGAACCGATTCCGCCATACCCATTTCAGACCGACAGTAATCATCGCTCACACTATCAAGGGCAAAGGAGTCTCCTTTATGGAGAACCAGGCTGGATGGCACGGCAAGGCTCCTTCCTCCGAACAGGCCCGGGCGGCCTTGCTTGAGCTTTCACAGGAGGTTATCTGAATGAAAGAACTCAACCTTTCTCCAGGCGCTATTGCAGGACCCGAGATGATCCCGACCCGATTCGGCTACGGGGACGGCCTTGTCGAACTGGGAAAGACCAACCCTTCAGTTGTGGTCCTTGGGGCCGACCTGAGTTCCTCCCTCTGTGTGGACCGATTCAGGGACGCATATCCTGAAAGGTTTATTCAGACAGGTATCGCCGAGCAGGACATGATGTCCCTGGCAGCCGGGCTTTCACTTGCGGGCAAGATCCCCTTCGTAAGCACTTATGGAGTTTTCTGTACCGGACGTGCATGGGACCAGCTTAGAACTACCGTGGCCTACGCAAATCTCAACGTCAAGGTTGGGTCGGGGCACGGCGGCGTCTCTGTCGGAGCTGACGGAGCCACCCACCAGGCCCTGGAGGATATTTCGATAACACGGACTATTCCGAACGTCACCGTGATCGTCCCGGCCGATTACCAGGAGACCCTGAAGGCAACTATCGCATCCGCCTCAATAAAGGGTCCGGTAGTGATCCGTTTCGGGCGTGAGAAAGTGCCGGTGATAACCACAAGCGAAACACCATTTACGGTCGGGAAGGCTGAAATATTCCGAGAGGGAACGGATGTCACGATAGCTGCATGCGGGCAGATGGTCTACGAATCACTTTTGGCCGCTGAGACACTTGCAAGGGATGGAATATCTGCAAGGGTCATCAACTGTCATACTGTTAAGCCGATCGATTCAGAAACCCTTATCAGGGCGGCTGAAGAAACCGGGGCCGTAGTTACCGCGGAAGAACACCAGGTAATGGGAGGATTTGGAAGCGCAGTTGCGGAAGTTCTCTGCCATAGCTGTCCGGTTCCCATGAGAATGGTGGGAATAAAGGACACCTTTGGGCAATCCGGCGATCCAGAAGACCTCATGGTTGAATACGGGCTGAAAGCAGTCGATATAGTCAATGCAGCCCTGGAAGTTATAAGAATGAAGAGAGGGTGATAGTCGATGTCAGTCCCTTTTGCTGAAAGGACAAGGCGCCTTGGGACAGAAACCGCGTTTGCCGTGGGGGCAGAGGCAGCCAGGCTTGCATCCGAGGGGGTCAGGGTATATCCCTTCCACCTCGGGGATCTGAATATTCCGACACCCGAACATATTGTTGAGGCTGCAAACCGGGCTATCAGGGAAGGGAAGACGGGATACTGCCCGACACCCGGCATAATGCCACTGAGGGAAGCTATGGCCGATGAGATCTCCCGGACAAGGGGCCTGAACCTGAATGCAGAGAATGTCAGCATCCAGACCGGGGGAAAACCGGTTATCGGCAAATTCATTATGACCCTTATGAACCCGGGGGACGAGGTCCTTTACCCCAATCCCGGTTTCCCGATATACGAATCGATGATCAATTTCCATGAGGGAGTGGGAAAACCCTACGGATTCAAGGAAACAAAGACCGGGTTCGCGCTTGATCTCGAAGCCATAGAGCGTCAGATATCCCAGCGAACAAAGCTCCTCATCTACAACAACTACCATAACCCGACGAGCGCCGAGTCCGATCTTGAAGAAATGGAACGGCTGGCTGATATCTGCGTCAAAAATGACCTTTTCGTGCTTAGCGACGAGGCCTACTTCGACATCATTTTCGAAGGTGAGGGGAGGAGCATCACCCGTTTCCCCGGTCTCCAGGAAAGGACTGTCATCCTGTACACTTTTTCGAAAAAATTTGCCATGACCGGCTGGCGCCTTGGAGCAGCCATCGGCCCCAGGGAGATAACTGATGCCATATCCCGTTTCAACGTGAACGACGAATCATGCACCAATAATTTCGTCCAGTGGGCGGGGGTAGCCGCCATCAGGGGACCCCAGGATGACTACCGGAAAATGCTTGGGATCCTCAGGGAAAGGCGCGACACCGCCATTGAGATCCTGAATGAGACTGACGGGATCTCCGTTGGGAGGCCCGACAGCACCTTCTACCTTTTTCCGAACGTGACGAAGGCCATGGAGAAGCTGGGAATAAAAGAGGTCGAGGAATTCAGGAAGTTCGTTCTGGACAAGACGGGCGTCTCCTTCACCACCCGGAACCATTTCGGGACACCCCTGACCGGGGAGACCCAGAAATACATCCGGCTGGCCTACTCGGGGATCAATACTCCCGAGATCATCGAAGGACTTGGAAAGATGAAGGAGTTGTTGGGTGACGCGTGACGCGTAACTCGTGACGCGTGACTCGTAACTCGTGACTCGTAACTCGCAGGTTCA
>CAZAMZ010000097.1:0-6290 GCA_964486375.1 uncultured Synergistaceae bacterium
GGCTAATCATTCTTTCCTTTTTAGTGAATTGTTAGTCACTTGTGTGAGGTGTTTTAAAAATGAAATTAAAGTCATTTAAGATTGCGGGAGTAATGTTGGCCACTCTTTTGTCGCTTTTAACCTCAACTGGGCAGACATCTGCACAACACATATTGACACTGGAAGAATGCCTCGAAAAGGCCCTTTCGGGGAATCACGGTCTTGAGGCTTTCAGGCATCGAGTTGAAACTTACGCAGCAAAGGTCGATGAAACTATCGCGAAAATGTCGCCTAAATTTTCCGTTTCAGGGAAATATATGTTAGCCGGGGAGCAACAAAGGCTATGGCCTGCACGTTTCGACGGCGAAAAAGGTATCTACGATGACGAATTTATTGAAGTAGCGGCCGTCCTGGTGATCCCCCTGTGGGATGGCGGAAGGACGAGACACAGAACAGAAGCGGATCGAAAGCTTCTGGAGTCAGCAAGGGCCTCTTTCGCAAGACAGGAACAGAGACTTCTTTACGACGTAAAACGCCTGTACTTTATGGCCCTTTCCCGTAAGGAAAGGATCCGTTCTCTTGAAGCATCGCTTGAATCTCTGCTCCAGCATGAAAAAGACGTTGTTTCGATGGTGGTATCCGGCAAGGCTGCAAGGGTCGACGCACTCAGAGTAGAAGCCGAGGTAGCTTTGACCCGCGAAAATCTTCTGAAGGCGATATTTGAACTGGAAAATCTCAAAGAGGATCTTCTGATGATCACGGGAATCAATGACGAAATCAAAGATTTTGATTTAGCAGGAAGCTTTCCCCAGGTCCCGGGAATCAGCAAGAACAGCATCGGTGAAAAGGCCGCTGAAGCCCTGGAGACAAGACCGGACTACATCGCTGCGCTGAAAAAAGCCGAGGCGGGAAAGCAAGGAGTACTTGCCGCCCTTGCCTTGAAGAACCCCGAGTTCTTCCTTAGGGGCTTGCATGGATATCGAAACGCCTCCAACGGGGGGAGCGAATCAAGAACTGACATCGAACTTGCCGTCGAGATCCCGATCCTTGACGGGGGATTCTCTTCTGCCAAAAGGCGACAAGCGGTCTCGGAAGCCTCTGCAGCTGAAGCGGAGGCACTTGAGTTGGCTTCCAGAGTGTTTTTCGAGGTCTCTGAAGCAATACGGGCCTGCGAACTTGCAAAAGAACGAATTAATATAGCAGAAGCGGCGGTCAGAGCCGCGGAAGAAGCACTCAGAATAGAACGACTGAAGTTCCGGTCAGGCAAGGGAACAACTACGGATGTTCTTTCAACACAGGCAGCATGGTTGAAAGCCCGAGCCGGATACGATGCTGCCCTGGCAGACGGGGCTATCTCTGGAGCCAGGTTGACGTTTGCAACGGGAGGTGAGATCAATGAAAAATAAATACAGGAATCTTTCCAAGGGGCCATGGTTCATTGTCATTGTTTTTCTCATTGCAGGAGCACTGCTGCTTCTGAGAGTTAGGGCAAAACAGATGGAACAGGCAGGAGTATTCAATCCCACTCCTTTAAGGGTGACTACGGCAACTGTTGTTTCTGGGAATATCAAAGAAACAAGACAGTACCTTGCAACAATAGAACCCGTCTCAGCTGCGGAGATTGCATCCCAGGTGACAGCCAGGATCAATGAAGTCTTCGCCGACATCGGTAATGAGGTCTCGTCCGGCGAGATCCTTGCCGTTCTTGATGGCTCGGAAGTGGAACATAACCTGAAAGCCACCCGGTCACGTATCCTTGAGGCCGGGGCAGAGATAGAGGGAACAAGAATGCGAAGATACTCTCTTGAAAAGAACTCTGCCTACTGGCGGGAAGAGGCCCGACGCGCGGATTTTCTTTTTTCAGAAGGAGCGATAGCAAGATCGGAAGCGGAGATGGCTTCTCTGAAAAAAGAGGAGGCCGAGGCTACACTGAAGGAAACTGAAAGCAGAATTCGGGCATTGAAGGAGAGGCAAAGTTCGCTTAGTTCTGAAGCAGCCGCTCTTAAAGAGCGGCTGAAAAACTTCTCTGTCAGTAGCCCGTTCACCGGTACCGTAACCGCGCGCATGGCAGAACCCGGGAATCTCGCCAGGAACGGTGAGATCCTGTTCACGATCGAGGACAGAAGTGGATGGAGGGTTAAATTCAAGGTGCCCCAGGAAGATCTGGGACTTATCAGAGTCGGACAACCGATCTCTGGTTCCTTTGGTCAGATTTCCCTTAAAGGCCAAGTAGATCGCGTCTCGCCTTCCGTTGACGCTGCCAGGATGGGGCACGCAGAGGCAACCCTGGAAGTTGACCCGGAAGATCCGGCGAATCTGATGTTCGGACGAGGAGTATCCCTGACTATTGACGTCACCCTGAAATCTCACGAGAAAACTATTCTCGTCCCGTTGGAAGGGATAATACGGACTGGCGAGAAACCCTTCGTTTACATCGTCTACGGAGGAAAGTTGAAGAAACAAGAGGTACTTGTGGTAGCGTCCGACGGGGAAAGGGCTGCCATCAAGGGAGTGTCGGTTGGAGACAGGGTAGTTTTGAACAGCCCCTTCGGATGGGCAACGCTCTCCGAGGGTCGTGAGGTAGTTGAAGAATGAACCTGACAAAGTGGTCTGTTGATCACCCCTATCTGATCCTTGCTCTTGCCTGCGCTGTGGGGGTTCTTGGTTTCGCCGGTGTAATGTCAACTCCCAGAGATCTGTTCCCTGACACCACTCCCCCCCAGGTTTTGATCGTAACCGTCAGGAGCGGAGCCTCGGCACAGGAAATGGCCAGGACCGTAACAGAGCCTCTCGAAAGGGAGATCAGTGGTCTAGGTGGCCTGTCCAACCTGACCAGCACAACCGCTGACGGTGTCTCATCAGTCCGGGCAGAGTTCAACTACGAGAAGAAGACCTCTGAAGCCGTAACGGAGGTCCGTAACACTCTTGCGGCCGTAACCTCGAAGTTCCCTGCGGGGACAGAAGAACCCCTTGTCTACAGCATTACAAACCGCAACGCTCCGGCCGTTACCCTTGCCCTTTCTCCACTTGACAGAGGCGGCACTACCCTGTCCGAAATTCGCCTGTTTGCAGAGAACATCCTCAGGGATGAACTCCTCAGAATCCCCGGTGTGGGTGAGGTCGAGATCTTCGGGGGTCATCATCCTTCTGTTGAAGTTTCCGTCGACAGGGACCGTCTAGCCGCTTCAGGCCTTTCTCTTGAAGGTCTTATCAGGGCTGTATCGGAGGAGAATGTAGCTGCTCCTGCGGGCCGCATGACTATCAAAGATTCGGAGATTCATTTCATCCTGGACTCCCTCTTCCCGGGGATAGATGAAATCGGTAATGCAGTTATCGGATCTACCGAAAGCGGAACGGTTTCCCTTAAGGATGTGGCAAAGATAGGAATCGGGGAAATGCCTCGAAGAAGTCTCTACCGCGGGAACGGCCAGCCTGCCATTGCCGTAAATATCCTGAGATCCGAGGGCAGTGATACCGTTCGGGTTGTGGAAGCAGTCATGAGGCTTATTCCGGAGATAGAATCCCGTTTCGGCAACATCCGGATCGAGGTCACCGACAGTCAAAAACCCCTAATCGAGCTAAATATCTCCGGAATGTACAGATCCCTTATACAGGCTATTCTTTTGATAGTGATCGTTATCTTTTTGTTCCTGGCCAACCTAAGGGCAGCACTTATCTCCTCGGTAAGCATAGGCCTTTCCTTCCTTTTCAGTCTTGCGGTCCTCTGGGTCAGTCCTTACACAATCGACATGGTGACCCTCACCGGGATGATCGTAGCTGTAGGAATGGTCGTTGACGCGTCAGTAGTGGTCCTTGAGAACATTTACAGGATCCACAGGGCAACAGGCATGAGCGATATCGGAAAGGCAGCCGTTTCTGGAGCAAAAGAAGTCGCTCTTTCCGTAACAGCCGGGATGATGACTACTGTGATCGTTCTCCTTCCCGTCATGGGGTCCAGTGGTTATACCAGTCGGGTACTAAGACCTCTCAACATGGTTATCTTTGCTACTCTGGCAGCATCACTTCTAACCTCCCTTACGATAATCCCTCTTCTTGCGACATTTGTAATGAAAAGAAAAGAACCGGACACGTTAAGAACTCTACAGAAGATCGCTTCTGGTTTTGACAGGATTTTAAAAAAAGTTGTGACCTTCTACATCGAACTCCTGAAGCTGTGCATAAGACATCGTGGTCTTACCGTCACGATCTTCGCTCTTTTCGTCGTACTGACTTTCCGTCTTCTGATGCCGCTTTTGGGAGGAGAGATGATGCCTCCCATGGACACTGGAATAGCCTTTATAGAATTCGAGACCCCGACAGCAAGGTCACCAGAATCTGTCGAAAACACTCTGGCTTCAATGGAAAAGAGGATTCTTGAGGAAAAAAACGTATTGTCCCTGTCATCTCAGGTGGGATCGGAGCCTGGATCACCGAGTTTCGGAGGCGGTTCCACCCCTCAGGCCGGGCGGATAAAGGTGCATATGGTGGATCGTACTAAGCGGAAGGAAAATATTTGGGAAATACTTGACCGCTGGAAGGAAGACTTCCGGGGGATCGAAGGCTTGCGATGGGCAAGGCTCACCGAATATGGAGCTACTCCCAGGGCAACCACCAAGGCACCCCTCGATGTGATCATAAGCGGCCCCGATATGATTATGCTTGATCGCCTTGCCGAAGATGCCATTTCAGCGCTTGTGGGCACGGCTGGATTAATCGATGTTCATCGCAGTTGGCATATAGAAAAGGAGATCCGGAACATCGAGATAGATCCTCACATGGCGTCAATATTCGGCACATCCCCCGCGAAAATTGCGAGAGAAGTAGCCACCGCTCTTAACGGCCGCACCTCGACCTTTCTCAAAGTCCCGTTTTTATCCGATGTACCGGTAAGGGTGTTTTATGAAGGCAGATTTCTGGCAAAAGAAGAGGATATCCTGAGAGTACCGATTGCGACCAGGAAAGGTCTTGTCCCTCTGTCAAATCTTGGAAGGATAAGGCCCATCTATGAATCTCCACTTATCACCAGGGAAAGACTCAGGTACACCATTGACATCACGGGAGTAAACCGGGATCGATCAATCAAACACGTGACAAATGACGCGAAGAAAAATCTTCAAGATATACCACTTCCCGACGGTTATTCCATCGAGCTGGCGGGAAGCTCGGCAGATCTGGGTGAAAGCATATCAATGCTCGGGAAAGCCCTCCTTCTGGGTGTGATCCTTCTATATTTTCTACTGGTTTCTCTTTTCAGATCTTTTCTGTACCCGCTTACCATACTTTCCATTGTCCCCCCTGCGCTTGCAGGAGGATTGTGGGGACTGCTACTCTTTAACAAATCCATGTCGATGAACGCCGCCATGGGATTCATACTCCTTGCCGGTACTATTGTAAACAACAGCATCCTTCTTCTTGATTTCATTATTGAATCCAGGAAGCGCGGGGCTCCCCGGAACCTTGCCGTGATCCGCTCTGTCAAAACTCGCACCAGGCCGATTCTTATGACCGTAACTTCAACTGTAATCGGGTTAACGCCGCTGGTAATGGAATGGGCCGTTGGTCTTGAAAGGATGAGCCCACTAGGAATCGTAGCCGCAACCGGCTTGATTTTTGGAACTTTTGTCACGATGATTTTCGTCCCTGTTATCTATTCCATAATCGATGACATAGGAGTCAAGACGATCGCCGCAATAAGGGAGCGCCTTTAACAAATAGAGGGGTAGTAGCGGACGTGAATATGTTGCTATAACAAATAAGGAAAGGTGTTCAGGCCTGCAGTAAGGGTTTCGAGGGTTTTCCGGGGTGAAAAGGGTTCTCTTTTGAGTCTTTGTCCTTCCCTGTTTTAAAAACATAAGCCCCGTAACCTTTTGAGGTACGGGGCTTAGTCATTCCAAGAGTATACCGAACGAATATTCAAGATATACACAACAAAAGCCTTGCTAAATTTTTGAAGGTCCCTTGCCTTTTCGTAAACCCTCAATCACAACCCGTTTGAGGGCCTTGGTTGTTGGTGGCGTAAGTCTGCCGGGAGAGGCTTCCCTTAAAAACCCGAGAGTTCCAAAGAATCCATAGTATTTATGGTGCCCTCGTGAGAGTAGTAATAAAGCCCGGCGTGCCTCTCGCTTCCTTGCGCAGTTATCACGACGAAGGTCATTGTCTCCAGATCGTTATTGTGATCGATCCACGTGCCGGCATTGACATACACGGCTTTCTTTCCGTCGTGGGTATCCGACGGTATTATCCTGGGTTCGTGGGTATGGCCAAAGATCACGATCCTCTTGTCGGATCCGGGGTTTTGGAAGTACTGCACG
>CAZAMZ010000098.1:0-6289 GCA_964486375.1 uncultured Synergistaceae bacterium
CCTGCCTTGAATCCGCCTGTTACGGTGTCAATTCTTTCAGAGACACCAAGGATGGCACCTATCATGTCCGAGGGCACTTTATCACCGGAAAAGGATGGGAGATACTGCTCGTAAAGGGCAAGGGCAACCCTTGGGTCTTCCCCGTTCCTCAATGCATACTCCCTTCCCATTACCCCCCGAAGTTCAGGGAACTCGTAAACCATGTCTGTAACGCTGTCCGTTCTGGAAAGAAAGGCTGCCCTGTCAACCAGCCTGGTGTCAGCTTTAGACAACGGTATCATCTCACAGACTGAAGCGCACAGTTTCCTGACCTGGGCAACCTTTTCGTATACTGTGCCAAGTTTTTCATGGTGGATCACTTTCTTCAGGGAATCAACCCGGGCTGAAAGTGGTATCTTCTGGTCTTCAGTCCAGAAGAAGGCCGCATCGGAAAGCCTGGCCTTAAGGACACGCTCATTCCCTTCCCTGACAACGGACATGTTGGTCGCACGGTTGTTGCTTACACCGATGAAAAAAGGTTTCAATGCCCCTGACCCGTCTCGAACCGGGAAATAACGCTGGTGATTCTTCATGGTAGTGACAAGTACTTCTTCAGGGATATCAAGAAAAGAGGGGTCAAATGAGCCGTAGAAAGGCACAGGATATTCGACAAGGAACAGATTCTCCTCAACAAGGTCTTTCTCAAGAACAGCCTTTCCCCCTATTTCCTTTTCTATTGCGGAGATCCCTGAAAGCATTTTCTCCCTGCGCTTCCCGGGGTCTGCGATAACAAAATTATCGTGAAGCTTCTCAAGGTATTCACCAACGTTCGCGATCTCTATCTTTTTCTGACCCATAAAGCGGTGGCCTCTGGTGAAACGGTCCGAACGGACGGTGCCGAACTTTACATCCACATATTCTTCTCCGTATACAGAAAGCAGCCACCTTACAGGTCTGGCAAAACGGTGGAAAGTGCTGTCCCAGTACATGCTTTTGGGAAAAGTGATGCTCTTCACCACTTTCTCAAGCAACTCTGGCAGTATCACCGGGGTTTCTTTTCCTTCCTGCCTGATAACAGCCACGGCGAATTCCTGTCCACCCAATTCCCTTTTTTCGAGAGCCTCGACTTCAACACCCTTGCTTTTTGCAAAACCCCTTGCAGCCTTGGTCGGATTACCGCTTGTGTCAAAGGCTCCTGCCCAGGCCGGACCCTTGAATTCCTCGGTCTTGTCCTCCTGCTTTGCAGCGAGGGAGCGAACGATGAGCGCTATCCTTCTTGGAGTACCCAGAACCTGTATCTTTTCAAAAGAAAGTCTTTCGGCTTTCAACTCTTCCGCTGCGGCTTGGGATACTTCGGAAAGTGCGGGAGGAATGAATCTTGACGGTATCTCTTCTGTTCCTATCTCCAGAAGCAAATCCCTGCTCTTCATCGACCTACCTCCCCGCCCTGGACTCGAATTTGTTCATAAGAGGGAATCCCATATCTTTTCTCTGCTGCACATAGGCCTCGCAACATGCGCTGGCGATAGCCCTGACCCTTGAAATGTAGCCTGTGCGTTCAGTGACGCTGATGGCATTACGGGCATCAAGAAGGTTAAAGGAATGGGAACACTTCAGCACGTAATCATAGGCAGGCAGGACAAGTCCTTCCGCAATGGTTCTTTTTGCTTCGGCTTCGTACATCGAAAAAAGCCTGAAAAGCATGTCGGTATCGGAAACCTCGAAATTATACGTGGAGTGTTCGACCTCTCCGCGATGATGAACATCACCGTACTTGATCTTTCCGACCCATTCAAGGTCGTAGACGCTGTCAACCTTCTGGACGAACATGGCTATCCTTTCGATGCCATAGGTAATCTCGGCAGCAACAGGATCCATATCTATGCCGCCTACCTGTTGAAAATAGGTAAACTGGGTGATTTCCATGCCGTCCAGCCAGACCTCCCATCCAAGGCCCCATGCCCCGATGGTCGGTGATTCCCAGTCATCCTCCACGAAACGGATGTCGTGGTCCCCGGGTTCTATCCCGAGGGTTTTCAGGCTTTCAAGGTACATATCCTGTATCTCTTCAGGGGCAGGCTGAATGATCACCTGAAACTGGTAATAGTGCTGAAGACGGTTGGGGTTTTCACCGTACCTTCCGTCGGTGGGCCTTCTTGAAGGCTCCACGTAGGCAACTCTCCAGGGTTCAGGCCCTAAGACCCTGAGCGTGGTGGCCGGATTCATTGTCCCCGCACCGACCTCTATATCATAAGGCTGTTGAATTATGCAGCCCTGTTCGGCCCAATACCGTTCAAGCCGCATCACTATCTCCTGCAGGTTCACCTTAATATTCCCCCTTTTGCAGTTGCATCACGTTCTTTCGGCAAGGATCCTTTCAAGGGCCCTGGTGCCGAATGCCGTTTTTTCCCTTGAAATATTGAAGCATCCGGCATTTTCAAGGAAATCTTCGTGGCACATCCCGCAAGATGCCCTCAATTCCCTGAGATCCTGCCTGTCCAGGTCGACTCCTTTCCTGCTGCCCGAACATTCTCGGCAAAGCAGGTATTCCCCGCAGAAAAGTGCTTCTTCGAGCAGGGTTCCACAACTTTGGCAACTCTCAAGATCTGGGGCTATACCCCAGGATCTCAGCCATTTCCAGTAGAATCTCCACTCGGCAAGGTCTTCCCTGGCGCCCGTTCCCTCAAGCAGGCAAAGGGACCAGAAGAAGACGGGCAGAAGTTCATCACAGGGATGACCCGGAAGAGTGTATTTTACCAGAGAGGAGGCCCATTCTGCTGCCATGAGTATTTTTGTCGATGATCTTCTTATCGGCCAGAAATCCCTTCGCACATCGACATCCCTGAGATACCATCGATTGGGCCCCCGGTAGATATGGAAAGTGCCCCAGACAAGGGGATCCGTTGAACCGCCAAACCTTACCCTGCCTCGTGCCGCTCCTGGTGCCAGCAGCCATTGGGGTCCTTCCTTCTCGAGAAGGACATAGATGCTCCTGTCGCCCTCTGCAGAATCCTTCCTCCTGAGCACGACCCCGCGTTCCTTTATAAGACCCTGGCCCGGCTTTCTGTCCAAAAGGGCAACTCCTCTACAGGTAACCCATTCTTCTCAACTCTTTGAGTGAATTTCTCCAGCCCGGCCTTACCTTGACCCAAAGGTCCAGAAAGACGTCAAATCCGAAAATAGCTTCAAGTTCCTTTCTTGCTTCCGCCCCTATGCTTTTGAGCCTGGAACCGCCTTTGCCTATCAAGATCGCCTTCTGGCCATCCCTCTCTACATAAATGGTCGCACTGACAAGAAGATTCCGTCTTTCGGGAAACTCCTCCGGCGACTTGAATTCCTCGACTACAACTGCAACGCTGTGGGGAACCTCCTGTTCCGTCTGGCGGAGAACCTGTTCCCTGATCGTCTCAGCCGCAAGAAAACGTTCCGTGCAGTCTACGAACCGGTCATCATCGAAAAAAGGAGGCCCTTCGGGCACAAGATCGAATATCCTGTCAAGAAGCCCGTCAAGATTTTCGCCTTTCAGGGCCGAAACCATAACTAACTCTGCCGGCTTCAGCTTTTCAAGGTAAGGTCTCCATAGTTCCCCGGAAAGCATCTGCGGGAAAGCATCTATCTTGTTCACGACCAGGATCACGGGGACGGTTACCTTTTCAAGTATCTCAAGGATTATCTCATCGGCCTTGCTGATCCTAGTGTCCGAAGCCTCCACAAGATAGCATACGGCATCGGCGCCTTCCAGGGACTCAGAAGCCATTTTTTTCATATAACGGCCCAGTTCGTGGAGGGGTCGGTGAAGCCCGGGGGTGTCTACGAAAACGATCTGTCCGCGGGGTTCATTCAGAACCGCCCTGATCATGTTCCTTGTCGTCTGGGGCTTGTCCGACACGATCGCGGCCTTGCTCCCGACGATCGCGTTGATCAGTGTCGATTTGCCTACATTCGGCCTTCCGACCACGGCGACGACACCGGATCTTTTTATTACGGTCCCGGTCATAAAGCTGTTTCTCCCAAAAGGAACGGCCTGGGGAGCAATTCTTCCAGTGAGATGACCTCACAACCTCCCGTTCCGTTCTCAAGAACAACCTTTACGAAGGGGTTGAACTCGGCCATGAATTGCCTGCAGGCTCCGCAAGGAAGACACGGTTCACCTGGTTTCCCGGCTATTGCGACGGCAAGAGGTTTGCGCCTTCCTGAAGCCGCCATGAAGGATATGGCGTTGCGTTCTGCGCAAATGGTCAAGCCGTAACTCCCGTTCTCTATATTGCACCCCCGGAAGATCTTTCCGTCAGGGCACAGGACGGCTGCGCCTACCGGGAAACCGGAATATGGAGAATAAGAGTTTTCTCTGGCCTCCCTGGCCTCCTTCAGCAGCATTTCCGGGTAAATTCCCGGGCAAAGGGCTCCTTCTTCAAGTGGTTTCATTCCAACACCTCGCCGATCCTGTAAAGGTCGTCCATCGGGGAGATCCGGACCAGCTTTATCCTGTGGTCCTCCACTTCCAGGACCTGGAATTCCCAATGGCCGTAGGGCAGCCTCTGCCCCTTGTCAGGAAAACGGCCCGCAAGTGAAAGGATCAGCCCCCCCACGCTGTCCATGTCGCTGGACTCGAAAGGATAGCCCAGCATCTCGCTGAGGTCCTCCAGTCCCATCTGCCCCCTTACCAGGTAACTGCCGTCGGGTTCCTTCTGTATCAGGGCACTTTCATCGTCGTATTCGTCCTGTATCTCGCCTACGATCTCTTCTATAAGGTCTTCAAGGGTGACAAGTCCAGCAGTTCCTCCGTATTCATCGATCACGATGGCCATATGGACCCTCTTGCCCCTCATTACATCGAACAGGTCCGCTATCCTCATCGTCTCGGGAACGAAGAGTGCCTCCCTGACGAGCGAGGATACCGGGATCGAAGTTTCGTCCGAAATGAAGGCCCCGATAAGGTCCTTCACATAGAGGATCCCCAGAATGTGATCCGGGCTCTTCTCGTAAACTGGGAGCCTTGAGTGCCCGCACTCTCGGAAAACGGGTATAGACTCGCTGATACTGATGTCACCGGGTACGGCGATCATGTCGGTCCTGGGTATCATGATCTCGTAAACCCTGGTTTCCTCGAAGG
Source organism: uncultured Synergistaceae bacterium (assembly GCA_964486375.1). Classification (GTDB taxonomy): domain Bacteria; phylum Synergistota; class Synergistia; order Synergistales; family Thermovirgaceae; genus UBA4066. Next base: position 5,093 of record CAZAMZ010000098.1, read on the forward strand.
AGATCACACCGTGGATCATTCTGCGCTCCTCTTCTTCGAAAACCCCGGAGGCTTCCCCTATGTTGACCATCTGTTCGATCTCCTCCCTGGTAACGAAGGGGTGCTGGGAGGACAGGTCCACCCTGGCAAGTGAACCCAGGAATTTGACGATTCCGACGGTAACCCAGATTAGCGGAGAAAATATTACGTTTATGAACCGGAGGAATGGAAGGGCCGAGGATACGACCCCGTCGGGTTTCAGAATGGCGATGCTTTTCGGAAGGATCTCTCCGAATATCACTATCAGAACTGTCATAAATATTACGGCCACAAGAAGTCCCTTTGCCCCTATCAGGGCGACTGCCAAAGTGGTTGCAACGGCACTTGCAGCAATATTGACCAGGTTGTTGCCTATCAGGATAACCGTCAGCGCTCTCTGCATGTCAGAGATGAGCCATTCGATCCCTTTACGTCTCTTCGGGTACTTTTCCTGGATCGCCAGGAGTTTACCCCGCCCGATCGAGGTAATGGCAGTCTCGCTGCTGCTGAAGAATGCAGAAAACAACAGTAGAACCACAAGGATCAGAATACTTCGGGCAACTTCTTCATTCACCTACGGATCAATCCTTTCCCCGTTTTCCTTCCCCCGGTTCCAGCCGGCAAGAAGAACCTGTTCAATTGTATCCCAATATAATTCCTGTGACCTCCACATGTGGTCCTTTTTCTCTTCCGTGTCATGATCATGGCCGAAAAGATGAAGAAGTCCGTGAACGAATACGAGGGACAGTTCCCTGATTAATGAGTGGCCTGCCTGAAGTGCGTTCTCCTCCACTCTCGGCAGGCATACAACGAGATCCCCCAGAAGGCAGGCCGGTATCTCTCCGTAAAACGAGAACTCGCCTCCAGTGACATGTATGGGGAAGGAAAGGACATCCGTCGGGGCGTCCTCACCCAGGAACCTCCTGTTCAACTCCCTCATGCCTTCCTCGTCGATGAATTCTATGGAAAGGAAGACATCTTCGGGAATACCTCCCCCCCGACAGTGTTCGGTCACCAGTTCCTGAACTACGGGAGAAAGAGCCAGGCGCGCCCGTTCAGGGAAGCTGTCAGGAAAGTACCCTGTGACTGGCCCGGAAAATTCGATAAAGACACGCATCACGATACCTCCGCCCGCTCACCAGGTCCAATGGGTGTGACCTTTCTCGTCTGGTACATGTG
>CAZAMZ010000099.1:0-6186 GCA_964486375.1 uncultured Synergistaceae bacterium
CCTAACTTATGAACTCTTCGAAACTCATGGCCCGGTACTGTTCCAGGGGCTTGCCGGGCACGCCTATTGCATGGACCGGGCAGAAAGCTACGCACCGCTGGCAGCTCTGGCACACCTCCTTACGGATCACCGGTGAATCGCCCTCCACAACGACCGCACCCACTGGACAGTTGTTGACGCAACGCATGCACCTGATGCAGATATCCTTATCCACCTGGATGGGGAAAAACCGGTAGAAAAAGGGCAGCGCCTTCCCGCTGGTAACGAACCAGTGCCACATGGACGGGAACAGAGGTATTCCCCTGCTCCATTCAGCCGTGCCCGAGACAAGCCTGTCAGCAAAGCTCCTCGCCTTCTTCATGCCTGCCGCGACCAGATTCCTGTTTTTCTCCTCAGGCAGGGATTTATTGTTGTAGTTGGAGGGCATGATAACGGCCAGGGAACCTGCGGGAACATACCCTTTTTCCTCGATCATCCTGCTAAATTTTCTCTCCGATCCCCCTGTTGCTCCCGCAGCGGTGGTCACCATGAATAACTTCCTTCCCTTGCCCTCAGGCAGCCGGGAGATCAGGTCAAGCGCAACGGGATATGTAGAAAAGTAGGCCGTGGGAAAGGCCAGCCCCACCATGGAGTCATCCGCTATCTCACGACCAGTGGACTTGTCCATCCTGTGGAAATTGACTTCCCACCCTTTTTCTGAAAGCCCCCTACCCACCCCCCTGGCGATCATCAAAGTGTTGCCCGTACCGGAAAAGACGAAAAAATCCACCCTCACAGTTCTTCGCCCCCTTATCTCATTAAAAACCTGCTCTATCCGCCAACCGCGCAAAACAACGATCCAGGCCTTTAGCCAATTTCAGTTAACGGTCCACTCCGTCCTCATCAGGGCGCAAACACCCCTTGACTTGCCCATCTTCAGCCTGTGGAGATAGATCCCTGGAGGATCTTCGATCCTCTTCACCTGGGATACGACAACATCGCCGTAACGGGCAGGTGTGCGAAAAAAGGCCTCTACGACCGCCGGCCTGGAAGACCCCAACACTTCCATGGGTATCGCCTCCAGGGCCCATTCCAGGTAGCGGGCATTGTTGACGTGGCGGTTGATGTCGAGATCGTGCAGACGGACGTTGAACTGGATCTCGGTATCGGGTTCGTCCAGTTCAGGTATCTTTCCGAAGCCCGTTGGAAAATCCCCGGATCTGTTCTTTTCGTAGGTCGCCGGCATGGCGGTACTCAGTCTCACGGGGCGCCCTTTCTTCATGTCCAGGACCACCCACGAGGATTCCCCGAAAATGATCCTCTCACCACAGGCATCTTCCATGGAGAAGTTCCTCAGCGAGTAGAGGTTACGTTCAGGCCGGTACCAGGTGCGGATCGTGAGATCTTCCCCCGCCACTGCCACCCTGCTGAAGGTCAGCCTCAACTGGTGAAGCACCCAGGTATACCCCTTCGAGAGCAGGTCCCTTACCCCCAGCCCCAGGCTGTCGGCGTGTTCGCCGGCAATATCCTGGAACCGGTTGACGGTGTTGACCACCCTCATCCTTCCGTGAGCGCCCACCTCGGAGTGCCCCACCCTGAAATTCATCCTGTATTCCATAGGATAACGCCCCTTTCCGATCAGGGCTGAAATCTCAATATGCAAAGCATAAATCCAAACAACCCGAATTCAAACCCCTTTATGAAAAAATCTGCCTCTTCGGCCATACGTCCTGCCTTGCCGAATTGTCAGTAGTGAACACCCCTTTGTATTAACCTTCCCGTTGCACTTCATATAGTCTTTCTTATAAAAAGCACAGGATCGGATAACCCGAAATTCAACCAAAGGGGCTGGATGCCATGGATTATGTAAGGTTCAGTTATCCCCTTATGAAAAAGTTTTGCCTCGATGTTTTCTGCAGGTTCGGTTTCTCCATGGAAGAGGCCGGAGTAATTACAGACGTTCTTCTCACGGCTGATCTATTCGGAATAGAGAGCCACGGGATGAATCGCATGGTTCGCTATCACAAGGGAATTGAAAGAGGCATGATCATCGTTGACGCCAGGCCGGAGATCGTCTTTGAGACCCCTGTTTCAGCGGTTATCGACGGTCATGAGGGAATGGGTCAGCTTGTTGGTCATTTCGCAATGGAAAGGGCAATTTCCAAATCAAGGCAGAACGGCGTGGGGATCGTTTCCGTAAGGAATTCCAACCACTACGGCATTGCCGGCTACTATGCCAAAATGGCTTGCGACAAGGGGCTTATCGGTTTCAGTTGCACAAACAGCGAGGCGATCATGGTCCCGACCTACGGACGCCTTGCAATGATAGGAAGCAACCCCATAGCCTGTGCCATGCCGGCGGAACCCATAGATTTCTTCTTTGATGCTTCAACCACGGTGGTCACCAGGGGCAAACTGGAAATATACAACAAGACGGGCAAGACTCTTCCTGAGGGATGGGCCCTGGACAAGGACGGGCAACCTTCCACTGACGCTGCGGACGTATTGCTTAACATAGTGGGCAAAGAGGGAGGAGGGATCATGCCCCTGGGAGGAAGCAGCGAGGTAACCGGCAGTCACAAGGGTTACGGTTACGGGATGGTATGCGAGATATTCAGCTCTATCCTCTCCCTGGGCGTAACAAGCAACTACTGCATGCCCGGCAGCAGGGACCTTGTTTGCCATGGTTTTTTGGCCATCGATCCAGCTATCTTCGGAGACCCGGAGGCCATCAAAAGCCATTTCTCCCGATACCTGCAGGAACTGCGCGATTCCCCCCTGGCCGACGGGCAGAACAGAATTTACACCCACGGGGAAAAGGAGGTCATCGCGGTAGAAGAAAATATGAAGAAAGGGATCCCTGTCAACCATAACACCATGTCTGAACTTATCGACCTTTGCAAATATCTCGGGATCGATCCCGCCTCCTATTTCGGGGATTACACTCTCCCGGAAGGCCAGGGTAGATTTAGGCCAAACTATTGAAAACCCGATGCCCGGCAACACGGGGAAGAAGACAGGGACAATAGTCATATGGTCCCTCGGAAAGATGTGCCTCAGGGGGTAATCCTCAAACACGCTGGGAAGGGTTGAAATCATCGACACACAGCAGATCCATGCCAGATGGCCCTTTATCCGCCATCCGCGACTGCGCCTGACCGTCATTATTGTGGGATCCAGCCGCAAACCATTTCCTGCCGTTTATTTTTGCACCGGTCAGGAACAAATTATCTCGGCGGCCCTGCAGACCCTCATGCCGGCATCGCGGGCCTTCTTGAGTACGGCTTTGCCCAACTCCTCAAAACCTGGAACGCTGCTGGAAGTGTCCTCCAGAAGGATCATTTTTCGCAGGTCCCTGGGATCCAGGATGTCTATTAGGTCAGTAATGGTGTTAGCCACGCAGTGGCTCAAGGCCTGGCCGGAGATCAGCACCGCCCCGGCAAGGGACAGTTGGTCCAGAAGGTGCCTGTCAAGGCCTGTCCCGGGGTCCTCAGGGTCTTCCACTTCTGCCTTCAGGACGGAGTAATGTTCGGTCCATAGGTTAAGACCCTTCAGGATATAGTTAGCCCTTCTTCCTTCACGCCTTTCCCACCGGTTGACCCTCTCCAGTACTTCCCTCACAAGGCAGTGTCCCTGGGAGCCAAGAATGCAATGCTCTGGCCATATCGTATGAGTGTACCTTCGCGTGGCTTCAAGTTTGTCGAGGTATTCCGATGCCTTTTTCCGGCAAGAAAGATCCTTTGGCAGCCACCGGCCAGATGAAAGGTCGACCGGGGTGATACTTGTGAAAGGTTCCGGCATGTTGCCCCCGGGGTCAATCCAGAAGCCGGGATGCGAAATGTCCAGTACGAGGTGGGTGTCCATGGTCACGTGGAAGTTCCCGATGCTGCCCGATCCGTCCAGGCGGTCTAGAAGTTCGCAGAGCCTCTCCGTATCCTGCGGGGCACCGGGAACGAAAAGGGCACCCCCGGGGCTGCAGAAATCATTCTGTGCATCAACAATAAGCACATCGTAAACAGCCATTATCATCACCCCTTGCAAAAGAGAATCTGGAGGCTATCCTGCCGGAAATAATAATGATCCTTATTGACAGGTCCGCTGGAAACTTCCCTGCCGGCACAAAACCGACGGGGAACAGCTGAACCTGACGTGGAAAAGCAGCCGCTGCTACCGTTACGGCACGAACTTTACCCCCTGGGCGGGAGTGGTATTGACCGTAAGGGAAAAAACATCGGGCCTGGAGTAATGGCCGTCGGAATCCATAAGCAGGTGCCCCTCGGTCACAAGGTCAAGATCGACCGTTGCATGGATCGTCCCGCAGGCATCGAAAAGGGGCTCAACGATACAGGTCGAATCGGGTGCGATCACGGTGCTCCCGCCCCTCTGGAGAAGTTCCCCGGCCTTCCCCATGGACAAGAGCATCTCCATTCCCTCGGAAGTCGTACCCGGGAGGGAATGGTAACCTTCAATAACATCGTCCAGGGTCAGGACGGTACCAGCGGCAAGCACAAAGCATTGCCCCTCGAAGGCGTAATGCCTGCTGGCGACCTGGTGCAGGTCCCTCACCCAGGGCCACTGGGCAACGTGCACCACTTCCCTCCTGGCGTGCATCGCCGCCCGCGCAAGGGGGAGCCAGTGTTCCCAGCAGATCAGTCCGCCCAGGACACCGAAATCGGCATCGACCACCTCGAGGGTGCTCCCGTCGCCCATACCCCAGAGCAGCCTCTCCGTGTATGTGGGCGTCAGCTTTCTGTGGGTCTTGAATGTCCCGTCGGGGGAGATGAAGAGCATGGTGTTGTAGAGGGTGCTTCCGATAAGTTCGTGAGCACCCATGACCATGTGGACGCCAGCCTCGGTGGCCGTGCTGACAAGGGCCGAGAACTCTTCACCCGGGATTGCAAGGGAATTCTCTACAAGCCTGCGGTAAAGCCCCCTGGCCGCGTCGTGCCCCCAGATGGCTGCCTGGGGAGCCGTATCTATCCATACGGGGTATCCGGGGAGCCATGTCTCCGGAAAAGCCACTATCCTGGCACCGCCTCCGGCTGCTTCCCGGGTCAGGCTGCATGCCTTCTCCACGCTGGCTTTCAGGTTAAGGAATACCGGGGTCTCCTGAATTATCGCGACGTTCAGTTTTTTATCTTTCAACGCCATAACTGCCTCCTCGAGTCACGTTAATTGTTGGTTCCAATTATAAGCTGTAACAAGTTCAATGCGCTAACAGGAACGGTTATAATAGCGACTGGCAATAAGGGGAGGGGAAAGTACATACCATGAGATTCGGGGAAAGGACGTACTTCGACAGGGTCTTCCTCATGGATAACATGATGGGGCCCAACTGTGTAAGGATCGCTGCCGAACTTTTGCAAAAGGCATCGGTGCAGCCGGGAATGAGGATCCTCGACCTCGGCTGCGGAAAGGGTCTTACCTCCATATTCCTGGCAAGGGAATTCGGTGCCCGGGTCTTCGCCACCGACCTGTGGATAGAAGCGACGGAAAACTACGATCGCTTCAGGGACCTCGGCCTCGAAGAGGAGATCATCCCCATACATGCCGACGCAAGGGCTCTGCCCTTTGCCCACGCCTACTTCGACGCTGTCGTCAGCATTGACTCCTACCAGTACTTCGGGAACACCCCTGACTATCTCGACACCCATCTCGTCCCCCTTCTGAAAAGGGGGGGCACTATTGCCGTTTCGGTCCCAGGTCTTATCAGGGACTTCAACGACGGTGTGCCTGCTGTGCTTAAACCTTTCTGGGACAAGTGGGAAAAGGAGCTGCAGGGTGACATGAACATCTACTCCGCTGAATGGTGGATCCGGCTTTGGGGACGTTCTTCAAATATCACCCTGGAGGAATGCTTCTCCCTCACTTGTCATAAACAGGCATGGGATGAATGGCTAGAATGCGACAACCCCTACGCGAAGGAAGACATCGAAATGATGAAAGCCGAGAACGGGCAATACTTCAACACCATAGGCCTTGTCGCCAGGAAGAACTGATCCATCTGCAATGAACTGCAAATTCCGGTAACGGAGGAAGAAAACATGCCTGAAGAGATCATCCTTGAAAGAATGACCTGGCCCCAGGTCGGAAAAGCCGTTGAAAAGGGATACGAGACGGCAGTCTTTGCCTGCGGGGCGACGGAACAGCATGGCCTTCACCTGCCCCTCTTTGTCGACGCCGAACACGGTGAGCGCATGGCCCTGG
>CAZAMZ010000100.1:0-6163 GCA_964486375.1 uncultured Synergistaceae bacterium
AATAACGCTTTTCAGACCTGCTACGGCGGCAAAACCGGACAATGAACTGGCCGCATTTCCCGTGGATGCACAGGATACTATTCCCTGGCCGAAGTCAGCCGCCTTTGCCACTCCTACGGCACTGGCCCTGTCTTTAAGAGATCCTGTGGGGTTCCGTCCGTCATCTTTTACGAAGAGTTCGCCGACCCCGTATTTTTTCGAGAGTGAGGTCGCGCTGTAAAGGGGGGTCCAACCCACGGAAAGCTCCGGAACACTTGAAGATCCTTCAACGGGAAGGACCTCCTCGTATCTCCACAGGCTGGGCCTGTTATCTGACGCAAGGGTCTTTCTGTTCATTTTTTTCCGTGCTTCCCGGTAATCGTAAAGAACGTCAAGGGTTCCGTCGGGACCGCAGTCGGGACATGTATAGATCATGGAAGAGGGGTCGTATTCCCTTCCGCACAAAACGCATTCCAAGCACAGAGGTTTTGCCATCTTCAGATCCTTGATCCAAGGCTAGAGCGGATTATGCCGTAATAACCTTCACAGGCTTTTACCAGCTGATCGACTTCTATGTACTCGTCATCCACATGGGCCAGGGTTTCCAGGGATCCCCCGAAGCCTATCGTGGGTATTCCGGCCTTGCCGGCGTAATAACTGCCGTTGGTACAAAAATAGTAATGGGAGAGGGCTGGGTCCTGCCCCACGGACTTCAGCCCTTCAAGGGAGGCCTGAACAAAAGGCTGGTCTTCCGGGAATATCCAGCCCGGGGCAAACCTTTCGGCCGCAATGGTCTCACCGGTGTAGCATTTATCCTCTCCCAGGGCCAGGGATACGGAAAACTTCATCTGGGGATCCTCCGAGAGAAGAGGAGCGAGGAAATCCCTTACCTGCTCCAGCACTTCCTCTTTTGTCTCACCTTCAAGCAGGCGCCGGTCGAAAGTCGCGATGCACCTGTCGGGGACTACACTTGCCCCTGGGTATGGCGATGATATGATATCCGTCACTTCCAGGATGCCATCCCCCAGAACAGGATGTTTCCTGGGAATGAAACCGTCTTCTATTGCCAGGAGAGCTTTCATCATCTTCTTGATAGCGTTAATTCCTACCGAAGGATTTGAGGAATGGGCGTTCTTGCCGAAGGTCTCGACAATCACCTCGGCTCTCCCCCTCTGGCCTCTCTTGAGTGTAAGGCCTGAGGGTTCACCTATCACAACGTAGTCCGGCCTGTGCTTTTTCGCGATCTCTTCTGAGGCAACGCCCTCGAAACACTCCTCGTGAACGCTCCCTCCAACGAGGATCTCCCCGTCAAGAGAACCTGCCAGATCCTCCTTGACTACAGAAGCAGCTACTATCATTGCGGCAAGATTTCCCTTCATGTCAGTGGAACCTCTTCCGTAGATCTTGCCATCCACAAGGTCACCGCCATAGGGGTCGTGGGTCCACCTTGCCGGGTCGCTTACATCCACGTGATCCATGTGCCCCTCCAGCAAGATCTTTTTCCCCCCCTTTCCGAGGACTATTCTCCCGACCACGTTCCCATAGCGATCAACAGCAACATCATCAAAACCCAGATTCTCCATGGCTCCTTTGATAACGCCAGCAACAGCCTCCTCGCAGCCAGAAAGGCTGGGGGTCCTTACCATTGCCGTGCACAGGTCTACCAGGATCTCCTCTCTTTGCCTGGACAACATTTGCATACGCCTCCTTGACCATTATTGTTGGCCGGTTCTCACACACCCAAAACTGCTTCAGCTATACCGTAATATCCGAGACAGCCTTTCAGAAGCTGGTCAATTTCTACATACTCGTCGGTTATATGAGCCAGATCCTGGAACGAGGGACCAAATGCCACGGTCGGGATCCCCTTGACACCACCGTAAAAACAGCCATTGGTCCCGAAGCCCGGCCTGTCGGCAACGATCGGCAACAATCCTGCTGCCTCGATACCCTCAAGACACTTTTTTACAAAGGGATGTTCCCTTTCAAGCAGCCAACCCGGAACAAAGTGTTCACCTTTTATCTGGATACCCGTGTAGCACCTTTCCTCCGACGAGGATATCCTGGCGGACGCCTTAAGACCGGGTATCAAGTCTCCCGCTTCTCCAATTACCTCCTCTATCTGGGAAAGAACGCCATCCCTCGTTTCACCCATTACGATACGGCGGTCAAAAACAGCCTGGCATATATATGGGACTACACCCGTTGCCGTTTCGGGGAATGAGACCAGTCTGGTGAGTTCAAGGATGCCCTCGCCCAGGAACGGGTCCGAGACAGGCCGGAATCTTCCTGAAAGGAAAGAGATAAGATCTACCATATGGTTTGCTGCATTAATTCCGAATTCGGGATGAGCGGAATGAGCTGGTTTTCCAAGGGTTTCGACTATGATCTCCGCCCTGCCCCGCTGCCCCCGTTCTATCCGGAGGGCTGAAGCCTCGCCGGAAACAACAAGGTCGGGGCGGTGACTGCTGCAGACGAACTTTGATGAAGCACCCTCGATCCTTTCCTGGTGGACAGTGGCAGCGATCGCTATCCTGCCGGAGCATCCGGGATGCCTGTCCTCCTTCAGGAAAGAAGCCGCACATATCATTGCCGCCAGGCTCCCCTTCTGATCCGTGGAACCTCGACCATAGATCCGGCCAGACTTGATGATTCCTCCAAAAGGGTAGAATTCCCACTCGAATGGGTCTGCCACGTCAACGTGATCCATTTGGGCCTCAAAGAGGAGGCAGGGTCCACCATCGCCGAAGTCTACAGTTCCGGTAACATTTCCGCACGGATCGACATCGGCCCTGTCATAACCCAGGGAGAGCATGACATCCCTTACGAAAGCGGCCATTTGCCTTTCGTTACCCGACGAACTCGGGATCCTGACGAATTCCTGGCAAATACGGATCAGTTCCCTTTCCCTCGCAGCATTGAGCACAGGGCAGCACCAGCCTGGCACTTGAGATTTACTCTCACTTGCCATTTTATTATCCAAACAATTATTATCAATAAAGAAATTCTGAAACAATTGATAGGTTATTGCTTATGAATGGGGGATAAATTATGATAACCCTTTTTCAACTGAACACTTTCTGCTGCGTTGTCGAGGAGGGATCCTTTCGATCCGCCGCGGAAAGACTGTTTGTCTCACAGCCTTCGGTCAGCCAGCACATTGCCGTTCTGGAAGACCACTTCAGCGTCAGACTTTTTAACAGGCAGAAGAGGAGGATCAGGCTCACACCTGAGGGACGGCTGCTCTATACAACTGCAAAAGAGATCCTGAACAACCTTGATGACGTGGCCCGAAGGATCACAAGCCTTCAGACGCTGGAAACAGGAACCCTGAAGATAGGCTGCTCTCCCTTTGCGGCCACTTCCCTGCTTCCCCGGGTCCTGGGCGATTTCGACAGGTCTTTCCCTTCAATAACGGTATCCATGATCTCCGGGAACTGGGAAAAGCTGATCGAAGTTCTGAAAGACAACGAAGTCGAGCTGGTCATTTCCGAGAGGAGGATTAACGTTCCGATCAACCCCGAGATAACCTTTCACCCCGTTGGGGAGGACGATCTCTGTTTTGCCGCTTCACCCCGACTTCTGGCCGACAGGATCGAGATATCCCCTGAAGAGGCGGCTTCCTTTCCTTTCATAACCTTTTCAGAAAACTGCAATCTTAGTTCATACCTGGATGATTTTGCCATTCAGAACCAGATGCCTTTAAATACCGGTCTTGTAGTTGACTGCATCTTCGCGGCAGGCAATATGGCTTCAGAAGGTCTTGGGGTGGCGTTTCTTCCTGAAAGTTTCGCCGGGGCTTTCCAGAAGGAAAAGAAACTGAATATCATCAGTGTGGCAGGTTCAAAGCCGGCCCCTCTGGAAATACTGGCCATGTACCACAGAACTCACGGTCTTACCTATGCCGGATGGGAAATGCTGAAAATAGTCGAAAACATGTTCTCCCTTGGCAGCTGAACAAGAAGCACATTCCAATGAAGTCAGGTCACCTGTGAATAACGACTTCACCCCTTTTCTTTTCAAGGGAGTCCAGATGCTGGGAGTAAAAACGCCGGACGAACCTTTCCTGGTGATCATAATCCCAATGGACGAATTGAAGGAAATCTATGGACCCATCCAAATCCCCTGAACCTATCCTTGCCAGTAATTCTTCGTGTTCCGAAAGGCTTGCTTCCTCCCATTCATGGATAAGGTCTTCGTTGCCCGGAAATTCGTAAAGCCTCTCCTTCATTACCCTTATCTGCCGCATTAGTTCGTCGTTCTCCGTCCTGTCAAGCCAGAGTCCGTGAAACCTGTTGTTGCAAGCCAGGTATCCCTGTGAGTCGTTCCCGGCAAGGCATTTTTTCATTTCATCGTTGACCTTCCCGGCATTTTCCACTGCGTTTCCATCTATTAGGGGGAACGCGTCCCTCAGCGCCACGGCTTCCAGGGCACCAAGAACGGAGTAGATATTCCGTATCTTCCTGAGGGATAGGCTCTTGAGCACAACGCCTTTCCTGGGAATAACGGTAATGAAACCTTCCGTTTCCAGCTGCACCAGTGCTTCCCTGAGTGGGGTCATGCTGATCCCGAGATTTTCACTGATCTCCTTTACATTGATCAGGTATCCAGGTATCAGGACACCGTTTTTCATCTGTTCCCGAAAATAGTCGTAGACCACAAATCTCAAGGATCCGCCCCGGCCTGAAAAACTGTCTTTGTTCAAGTCGTAACCCCCCTCACAAAATCCCTTGACGTGGTGACTCGCTTCTGGTACATAATGAATATATTTGAAATATATTTCTCTGTCCACCTTTTCTTTTACTTCTCAAGAACCCGGATTTGCAAAATGTCCCGGCTACTCGAAAGGGGAGATGCGAAAAAGGGGAAATCCAATGACGCGGAAGAAAGTGCATCCTAAAGGTGTCCCTTTTGCAGGTTCTGCTGTAAAAGGGAAAGAATGCTTTTTCAAGGAGGGGTTCGATACCATGAGAAAAGTGTTTGCATGCCTTCTGATCCTCGCCCTCTCGCTGACGGTCGCATCGGCGGCTTTTGCAGTGACGAAGGTTGGGGTCATGACCGGAACAACCTCACAGGGCGAGGAAGAGTACCAGGCGGCCCAGGAGATGATCAGGAAATACCCGGGCAGGATAATTCACGTAACCTATCCTGACAAGTTCATGGACGAGCAGGAGACCACGATCCAGCAGATCCTCAGCATGGCTGCCGACCCCGATGTAAAGGCCATCGCCCTGGTTCAGGGTGTACCAGGATCTGCGGCAGCGATCGACAAGGTCAAGGAGATCCGTCCCGACATGTTCTTCATCAACATCGTCCCCCACGAGGATCCCATGCTCTCAGCCCAGAAGGCGGACCTGGTCCTTGAGACGGACAACCCGAAACGTGGCGTTACCATTATCGACCTTGCTGAAAAGATGGGCGCCAAGACCTTTGTCCATATCTCCTTCCCCCGCCACATGTCCTACCCGCTGCTTTCGGAACGCCGCGACATCATGAAGGCCGAATGCGAGAAACGCGGCATTGAATGGGTCTTCGTCAACGCTCCCGACCCGACAGGGGACGCAGGGATTGCAGGCGCACAGCAGTTCATCCTCGAAGACGTGCCGCGCCAGGTCGAGAAGTACGGCAAGGACACTGCTTTCTTCAGCACAAACTGCGGCATGCAGGAACCTCTCATCAAGTCCGTCCTGATGACTGGTGCCATCTATCCGGAGCAGTGCTGCCCCAGCCCCTACCACGCCTATCCTGGCGCTCTCGGCATCGAGATCCCCGAGGGTAAGGCCGGTGACGTAGCGTTCATTCTTGAAGCGATCGAGAAGAAGGTCGTGGACGGCGGCGGTGCCGGAAGGTTCGCCACCTGGATGATACCCATCAACATGGCATTCACCTACGCCTCTGTCGAATACGGCTTTGACCTGGCCGACGGAAAGGTCAAGGGCGCTGATGTTGAACACATGAAAGGACTTCTCACCAAGTACGCGGGAGATTGCCAGTTCAGCACCTACAACAACGCCGCTACCGGAGAGAAAGCGGACAACTTCCTCCTCGTTGTCGGCGGATCCATCATCTTCGGCGGAAAGTAAGGAACGAACCATACGCTTTTGCTACTCAAAAGCCTTGAATAACAAAGAGAAAGACGGGGCCCCGCAACTTCCGGCCCCTCTTTCTCTGCCAAAATTGAAAA
>CAZAMZ010000101.1:0-6160 GCA_964486375.1 uncultured Synergistaceae bacterium
ATGCTGTCATGGTGGTGAACATGAACACCCGGAGCAGCGATCCTTCGACTGCTATCGAAAGGATCCGTTCGGTAATGAAATGGGCCGGGGTATCAAACCGTTTTGCGAAACGGATAGATACGACTCTCAGGGGTCACATGTACGACGAAACATCGGTTATCCTTGAACACCAGCCGGAATCGATAGCGCTGGTGGTTCCGGCATACCCGGCTTCAGGGAGAACGACTATCGGCGGTTACCAGTTACTGAACGGCACATTGCTTGAAAGGACAGAAGTCGGAAGGGACCCTATCTGGCCGATATCCACCAGCTTTCTACCCGCCTATTTCAATGGATCTTATCAGGTATCCCTTTTATCAATAGAAAAGGTAAAAGAGGATGTTGTGGCTATTTCGAGAGAGCTTTCAAGGATCTCCGCCGTCAGCAGGGTGTTGATCGCTGACGCCGGAAGCGACGAGGACATCGAAAAGATCGCCAGGGCAGCGGCGGATATACCCGTCCGGTTCATTCCCGTCGACCCCGGGCCTTTCACTGCGGCCTACTTTTACCATCTGTCTCCCCCTGGAAACAGGAAAACAGCGTTGGCATTGATAGGCAGTACATCGGAAATTACCCTGGAACAATTAAAATTCCTGGAAAGCAAACTGAAGGTTGAATATTTCTTTTTCGGGAATGACGAGGGACTTGACAGCACGATCGGTCAACTTCATGAAAGGATCGGTCTTCCCATCAAGGAAGGCGCAGACGTCCTTGTGCTCAGACCAGGCGGATACTTTGAAAGAGGTCGTGAGAAGGAAATAGCAGAAAAGCTTGCTCAGTTGGGGGTATATGTGCTTGACTCGATGGGCGGGAAGGCGGCGGGTGTTATTCTTTCCGGTGGCGATACCGCACTGGGCTTCTTCGAGAATATTGGAGCATTTTATCTTGAACCTGGAACAGAGATCGCTCCTTTGATGATGGGAGGTTTCATCAAGGGGACCCGGTTCGATGACATGAAAGTGGTAACCAAAGGCGGTCTTGTCGGAGGCCAGGATGGTCTTTACCGGGCAGTAAAATGGCTCAGACAAGGAGGAAATCAATGAATTTGCCGAAGATCGCAGTTACCATGGGTGACCCCTCAGGAGTCGGGCCGGAGGTGGTCCTTGGAAGCCTGGCACAAGACCGTGTCTGGCGCGGCTGCCGCCTGATCGTTGTCGGCGAATACAGAGTACTTGAGGAAGTAAGAGACAGGCTGGCCATTCCTGTCGAACTCAGGAGGGCCGAAGCCGTCGAGGACCAGCTTGATTACGGCAAAGGGGTAATTCCGGTAATCGATACAGGACTTGTTGAAAAAGCCAAAGACATACAGGTGGGGGAAATATCGGCACTATCCGGCCGTGTCGCTGTGGAATGCATAAAGAAGAGCGTAGACCTTGCCATGAAGGGCAAAGTGAACGGGGTAGTAACGGCCCCGATCAACAAGGAAGCCATCAGGAAAGCGGGTTTTGACCATATCGGTCACACAGAGATGCTCTCCGGCATGACGGGGAGCCGGGAAAGTGTGACCATGTTCCTGGTTGACAACTTGAGGATCTTTTTCCACAGCAGGCACAGATCCCTTAAACAGGTCATCGATGGCCTTACGATAGAAGGGGTTGCAAACTCGATAGATCTTGCCGACCGCTGCCTGAGATCAATAGCAGTACCGAACCGCAGGATAGCTCTTGCGGCCCTGAACCCTCATGCCTCCGACGGAGGGCTCTTCGGCGATGAGGAGTCACAAATCCTTATCCCTGCCATCGAGAAGGCAAGGGGAGAGGGGATCGATATCTCAGGCCCGGTTCCCGCCGACAGTGTTTTCCATCATGCCCTTGAAGGCGTTTTTGACGCCGTTGTCTCCCTTTACCATGATCAGGGACATATTGCTGCAAAGACGTATGATTTCTTCAGAACCGTTAGCGTCACTCTCGGTCTTCCCTTCGTAAGGACCTCTGTCGATCACGGGACGGCGTTTGATATTGCCTGGCAGGGCATCGCGAACCCGGTCAGCATGGAAGAGGCCATGATAGCCTGCGGGAACCTTGTTGAGAAATACCTTCCGGACCTGATCTGATCATGTTTTCCTGCTGGTTGGAGCTTCCGGTTAGTCCTGTCTGTCAAGCATCCTGCATATGAGCCCCCCCAGCCGTTCGGCACCAGTCCTGATCTTTTCAGGCGTAACGCTTCCGAAACTGATCCTCATGCAGTTGCTGCCCATGCCGTTTCCTTCTATGAAGAAACCCTCGCCGGCAACAAAGGCCACGCGTACGTCAGGATCTGCAAGGGATAACGTCAGAAGCTTTGAGGTATCAAGCCCCCCCGGCAGTTCCGCCCAGGTGAAAAGCCCCCCGTCAGGAAAGGTTCTTATCGTGCCTTCCGGGAAGAATGCGTCAATACTTTCGATCATGGCATCGCGGCGTTCACGGTAAATGCCGCAGATCATTTCGTGATGAGCAGGGTAGTGCCCCCTTTTGAAGAACTCTGCACAAATAACCTGGGGGAGCATCGATGTGTGAGAATTTGTGGCCGTCTTTGCGTCGAAGAGTTTTGATGTGATCTCGTCTGAGGCGAGGACGTAACCAAGCCTGCTTCCAGGGGAGAAGATCTTGGAGAAGCTGTTTGCCAGGACCGTGTTGCCTGTTTTGTCGAAGGACTTTATGGGGGGAAGGTCCCTGCCGCTGTACCGTATGTCCCTGTAGGGGTCGTCTTCGAGAATAATGACGTCGTAAATGCTTCCCAGTTCGGCGATCCTTTTCCGTCTTTCAAGCGAGAGGGTCCTTCCCGTAGGGTTGTGGAAGGTGGGTATGACATAGACGATCCTGGGGGAGTGTTCGAGGATCTTTTCCTCGAGGTCTTCAGGGACCATGCCGTTTTCGTCCATGGCCACACTGACGCATTTCGCCTGGAACATTTCGAATATCTCCACACAATGGACAAATGTAGGGGATTCTACAAGTATTACGTCACCAGGGTCGATGAACAGCTGGCAGAGAAGGTTGATCCCCTCAAGCCCGCCACTGGTGACCAGTATGTTCGAGGGATCGGCGTCTATCCCTTTGGGTGACAGAAGTTCATTCACGACTGCCTCCCTCAGGTCAGCAAGGCCAAGAACGCTTCCGTACTGAAGCGCTTCCACGCCGCGGCTGTCGATTCTTATGACCTCGTTTGCTATCTGCCTGACTATATCCACCGGAAGCGCCTCCCTTGCGGGTGCCCCTCCCCCGAAAGAGATCACCCCGGGGTCGTTCATTGTTCCGAAGAGGCCCCTGATTATTCCCGCAGTCTTTTCCATGGCCTTCATGCGCTTCGCGAAACCCGCCATTGTCACTTTCCCCTTTCGTTTTCCTGAAAATTCTTCTGGTAAAGGTTTGTCAAACATGAATGGATCGAAAGAGAACACCCTTCTGTTAAGATATTACCTGAAAATCGATTCAAGCCTTTCCCATACCCGGAGCAAACCGGCAGATCGGGATCCCTCGAGGATCAGGACTATTTATAACATTATCAACCGATGTGCCGGTAAACACGTCAAGGAAGGAGACGGCCGATGAACCTCCTTGAGAAGCTTAAAGAGACAAGCATTTCTGTCATACCTATCATTCTTCTCGTTCTTGTCTTCTATCCCACTGTTGCACCTATAGGGATGGACCTTCTCATGCAGTTCATCCTGGGAGGTTTCCTTATAATAATCGGTTTGAGCGTATTCCTTCTGGGGACCGACGTGGGCATTCTCCCTATGGGCCACGGGATAGGGGCGGCCCTTGTGCATAGAAGGAACGTACTGCTGATCCTGGTCACTGGTTTTTTCATCGGCTTTTTCATTACCATTGCCGAACCCGATGTAAGGGTCCTTGCAAGCCAGATCGCCTTGGTGGCTCCTTCAATATCCCAGACCGTCCTGATCGTCACAATAGCCCTGGGGGTCGGTTTTTTCGTCTCTGTCGGTCTGGGGAGGATACTGCTGAGGACACCCTATTACTTTCTTCTTGTCGGGTTCTACCTTGTTGTCTTCGCTTTTGCCCATTTCTCGGCGCCACAATATGTCGGTATCGCTTTTGACGCGGGCGGGGCCACTACAGGCCCCATGACAGTGCCATTCATAATAGCCCTGGGTGTCGGCGTTGCCGCTGTAAGGGGTACCAGGGATGCTGAAAGCGACAGCTTCGGCCTTGTGGGACTCGCTTCCATAGGACCAATTCTTGCCGTTCTGGCGATGGGAGTCATGGACAGAGGGGCGGATGGGGGAGTTTCTTCCCCCGGCGGCATTGAGATCGCAGACGGGCTTGTCGCGGCGTTCACAGGCATACTGTACGAGACAGCCCATGAAGCCTTCATGGCTTTGATCCCCATAGCAATGATCCTTGTCGTATTCCAGCTTGTTCTTTTGCATATGAACCGGTACCAGGTCATCAGGATGGTGAAGGGGCTTATTTATACCTTTATCGGACTGGTTCTGTTCCTTGTAGGCGTGAAGGGGGGATTCCTTCCCGCAGGCGCAGTTATCGGTGGAATGATCGGTGCATCTCCATTCAACTGGATCCTGGTCCCGATAGGGTTCGTACTCGGCGCTGTCGTGGTTCTGGCCGAACCGGCGGTATGGGTCCTGAACGACCAGATAGAGGAAGTTTCGGGCGGTCATATCAACAAGAGGTTCATGTTGATCGCATTTTCGATCGGCGTAGCGATAGCCGTGAGCATTTCAATGTACCGTGTACTCTCGGGGGCCAGTATCTGGTGGTTCCTGGTCCCAGGTTACGGGATGGCATTGTTGATGACCTTTTTCTGCCCTCCGCTTTTCACGGCGATCGCCTTCGACTCCGGAGGAGTAGCTTCGGGGCCTATGTCTTCGACCTTTATCCTGGCCTTTACCCTCGGAGCTTCAGTCTCTTCGGGAGGCAACCCTTTGACAGATGCGTTCGGGGTGGTGGCCATGATCGCCATGGTCCCCCTCATCACGATCCAGATCCTTGGCCTTGTGTTCAAACACAAGGAAAAAGAGGCGGGAAAAGAGTTCGCAAGCAGAACGGAAGAGGAGGTCGCTCCATGACTGTCAAGGATGAGATGCATGGATCCTGCGGCAAGCTTCTTCTCACTATCGTAAGGGAGGGCCTTGGGGACCGGGTAGTTGAGATAACCCGCAGGGCCGGGGCAAAAGGGGGCACCCTGGCACCCGGAAGGGGCAGATCGGAGAACCCTGTAGCGGGATTCTTCTGCGTCGGGGACTTCAAGGAGGAGATCGTCCTGACCCTTGTAAGGGGTGAACATGTCCGCACCGTGATGGACGCGTTAAGAGCCTTCGGAGGCACCTCAGGAAAACACAGGCAAGGCGTTGCTGTCCAGCTTGATGTTTCCCAGATACTCCATCGGGCAGGAAAGGGCTCAGCCACCTGTGATCTTCTGGAGAGGAGCGGACCCATGGAAAAGAGAACAGAGCAGGTCATGATAACCGTCATAGTGAACAGGGGATGTGCGGACGACGTCATGTCCGTAGCCCGCAAAGCCGGGGCCACCGGAGGGACGATCCTGAACGCAAGGGGTACGGCCAGTGAAAAGGATGTCAAGTTTCTCGGCATTCCTCTATTCCCGGAGAAGGAGATCCTGATCATCCTTGCAGAGACAGACCGGTCGGCCGCCATATTCAACGCTTTGAAAGATTGCGATTGCATCACCCGACCCGGTGGCGGAATAGCTTTCTCTGTCGCTGTGGAGGATCTGGTCTGGATCGAGAAGGCCCTTGAATAGGCCTGGTAAGACAGAATACCGGAAGGTACCAGGAAAACCGGGTTCAAGTTCCCTGGCGGCTACCGTAAATAGCACATGGTACCTTGCCGGCATGGGGGAGGAGCGAGGCTCCTTTTAAAGTATACATGGAAGGTATTGCCGGATATCTTTTTGACTGTTCGAAAGGTTCAGGAAAGGTGACAGGACACCGGTTTCGCCGTTTCGATTTTTTCAATTTCAGTTTGTCTGGATCATAAAATGAATGATCCTTTCAGAAAACACAGGAGGGCAGGAAAGTGAAGATCCGGCAGGTCAGCGTTCCTTTCATTCTGTTTCTTGCCCTTTCGGTCATAATTGCATTGCTTCCTTTTACCAGGACCTGGGCAGTAGGCCTTGCCCTTCTGCTTGGTGCTGCCGTCAG
>CAZAMZ010000102.1:0-5923 GCA_964486375.1 uncultured Synergistaceae bacterium
ATTATGTGATGCCCAGGGCCGTTACGATGAGGCCGAAAAACTGTTCAGGCGTGCTTTCGAGATCCGGAAGAAATCCCTCGGCAAGGGGCACCCCGACGTTGCTGTGACGCTTAACAATATCGCGGCACTCTATGAGAGCCAGGGGTGGTACTCGGAGGCCAGACCGCTTTACAAAAGAGCCCTTTCCATGCTGGAGAAAGCCCTTGGGGCCGATCATCCTGACGTGGCCACGTGCCTCAACAACCTCGCCGGGTTTTACCGTGCCCAGGGTAAACACGACAAGGCCGAGACTCTCTACAAGAGATCCCTTGAAATCCGAAAAAAATCCCTGGGACCAGATCATCCTCATGTAGCGGCAAGCCTCAACAACATAGCGGAGCTGAACTCCGTCCAGGGCAGGTTTTCCCAGGCCGAGACACACTTCCTTCATTCCCTGGAGATACTGGAAAAAACGCTGGGTCCGGATCACCCCGATGTGGCGACGGGGCTCAACAACCTTTCCGGTCTTTACGCGAGCCAGGGAAAGAACGACAAGGCTCTCAGGCTTTGCAGGCGGGCTCTGGCCATACGGAAAAAAGCCCTTGGTCCATGGCATCCCCACGTTGGCGTAAGTCTGAACAATCTTGCCGGAATTTATGAATCGAAGGGAAAACTCTCCCAGGCAGAACCTCTATACAGGAGGTCCCTCGGTATTTTCGAGAGGACCCTGGGTCCCGGCCACCCCGATGTGGCCGTATGCCTCGACAACCTGGCCGACCTCTACAAAAGGATGGGCCGCGAAAGTGAAGCTGAAGAGGCCGACCAAAGGGCCATGGAGATCAGGGCGGAAAAAGGTTAGAACTCACGTTTTTACCCAGGCAAACAAGATTCACCTGGAGGCAGTCATGGGATACGAACTCGATTATGATGCAGAGATGAAGATAATCAGGGGCCGTGTTCAGGGAGAACTGAACCCCTTGTTGGTTCAAAGCATGGCAGCAGATCTTGCAAAGCTCGGGAAAAGGCATAAATGCACAAGACTCCTGAACGACTTGAGGGAAGCTTTGATAAGCAAATCGCTGATTGATGTCTACAGTTTGCCCCGAGAGGTTGAACGGGCGGGGATAAAGGGATCATTCAGGAGGGCTATTGTCGTCAATCCCCCTCTGGATGATTTCAGGTTCTTTGAGACCGTCTCGATCAATCAGGGACAAGAGGTAAGAATATTCCTCGATCCCGAAGAAGCTCTTCTTTGGCTTGTCGGAAAAAGCAGTTGAGATCGAAAGCATGAACCCCGGGTATTCCTGCGCTATGCTATACTGTCAGTATGAAAAATAAACAAAGAACTTTTTTGCAGCAAAAGAAGGGGGGTCCAGAGATGAACAGTGTCTACAAGGTAATAGAACTTGTCGGCTGCAGCGATACTTCCTGGGAAGAAGCCGCACGTTGTGCCATCGAAACGGCCTCGAAAAGCCTCAGGGACTTGCGCGTGGCTGAAGTGGTAATGCAGGACGTGACAATAAAGGACAACAAGATCGAACAGTTCCGGGTCAAGCTGAAAGTATCCTTCAAGTACCACTGCGAGGAAGATTAGGAGTTTGCAAGTAATTGAACGGGGCGGGTTTTCCCGCCCCGTTCATAGTTTACGCCTCTCGGTCTTTGTCCTTTGGTCTCACCTTTAACATCTTAAGTCTCACAAGGAGCCCCAAGCGCAGCGCCAGGGTGCGCCCCTGAGGTTTTCATGCCTTCCTGCCGCCTGGCCTTACTTCTCCTCCAACCACTCATATATTGCCTCTGCAAGGGCGACCCTTTTCTCTGAGAAGTCATGGGCACAGGATAGCGATACCACGGTCTTGTCGCCTCCTGCCCTTGCAAGGGCCTCTGCCACGGGAACCTGGTGTATCCCCGGGTGAGCGCAGACATCCCGGGCAGCCATGACGAGAAGCATCTTCCTGTCCGAATAGATATTTGGATCACCGAGAAGGTCCCATCCGGTGCGGTTCTGCATAATATCAGCCATGAGAGACTCGGCTGTGGCACCGCTTAAAGGCTTGAGGCCTCCTTCAAACAGATCAAGGGTCTCCCTGTGCGCTTCTTCGTTCCCTGAATGTATCCGTTCGGCCTGTATGCCGAGGTTGTAGGGAGCAATCGGGGCAAAACCCTGGAAGTCCATCCCGTCCCTTGCAGCCAGCATTGTCAGGAAACCTCCCACGCTGTGTCCGGCGAGATAGACATTATCCCTGTCGATCCTGTGGTACCTTGAAAAGGCCTCGCCGGAAATTGCCTTCCGGACAGCCTGAAGGTCGCGGTAATTCTGACTGAAGGAATATCGACCCCTGCTTCCCCACGAGCCGGAGTAGTGGAAGACCAAAACGTTGTAACCGCCGCGTCTGAGCATCTGGGCTATGTCGAGGTTTTTCTCGTTGCCGGGGAAGCCGTGAAGAAGCAGTAGAGTCTTGTGGGGACCCTCGCCGTCAGCCAGGTAGATAAGCCCAAGCAACCGTTCCTCGATGAAAAGATCGTGCATGTCCGGCGGGAATTCCCCGTCCACCGTCACAGGGTCTTTCCTGATATCCCTTTTCATCTGATTCCCTCCTCCCGGTGTTTGCGGACTTTCCCTCAGTAAAGATCTGTGCTCAGGTACTTGAGTCCCGAATCGCAGACAAGGAAGACGCCTGTTTTCCCCTTTTCGTCGCCCTGAAGCATTTTCCTGACAGCTGCAGCGTTGGCCCCTGATGAAAAACCTCCGAAAATGCCCTCAAATCTTGCAAGGGCACGGGCTCCCTCGATGGCCTCTTCATCAGAAACGGATATGAAACCGTCCACCAGGGAGAGATCAAGTAGAGGGAGGTCCCTGTCATATCCGCAGCCCTGGATGCTGTGCTTCCCGCTTCCACCAGGTTTTCCGAAATGGGCTGCCTCGGACGGTTCCGCCAGGTAGCTGCGCATCGAGGGTCTGTGCTTCTTGAGGACGCTGGATATCCCGGTAAAGGAGCCTCCTGTACCCGCGATGTCGACGAAGAAATCCACCTGTCCCCCGGTATCGTTCCAGATCTCTTCTCCCGTGATCATCTGCCCTCTGACGTTCCCCTTCAGGGAGAACTGGTCGGTCCGGAAAGCTCGCCGTTCCCTGACGATGCGTTCTGTCTCCCTGTCGACCAGTTCCAGGTCCTCGCCGGAAACCTGTCCCTTAATGGAGCCGGGAGCCTGGGGGACAAGTACCACCTCGGCGCCCAGGGCCCGCATCATCCTTGCCCGTTCCATGGAGTTGCCCTCGGACATGACCGCAACGAACCTGTAGCCCTTGATGCCGCATGCAAGGGCCAGGCCGGTCCCGGTGTTGCCGCTGGTAAGCTCCACTATCGTGTCGCCGGGAGATACCTGCCCCTTCTCCTCGGCCTCCAGTACCATGTGAAGGCCGATGCGGTCCTTCTTGCTGAAGCCGGGGTTAAGGTGTTCCAGCTTTGCCAGGATGGCCCCGTCAACCTCCCAGTGACGTGCCAGCCTGCTGCAGTTCACGATCCTGGTATTGCCTATCGCCTCGAGTATGTTCCCGAGAACTTTCGACATGGGAATCCCCCTTTGTATTGTCGGTTTTCATTCTATGACCATATATCTGGAAGGGTAATTTCGCAAGGATACGTCGGGGCACTTTGATCAGATAAAGCAGGAGACCTGCCATAATAGCGGCAAGCCTCCTGTTCGATTTCATAGCAGGGACGGTTTCGAACTCCTCATTCAAGTATGGCCCCCCGGTTTCCAGACGTTACCATCCGGCTGTATCTGCGGAGAAAAGGGCTCGGTTCACTCCTTGACATGGCGTGAGTTTCGCACTTGCGCCTCCGGAGTTCTTGTTCGGAAACGTCAAGGTCCAGTCTGCGGGAAGGAATATCTATGCTTATAATGTCGCCCTCCCTGACCAGAGCTATGGGTCCTCCTGCAGCAGCCTCGGGGGAAACGTGCCCTATGGCGGCCCCCCTGGTCGCTCCTGAAAAACGGCCGTCCGTGACCAGTGCCACATTCCGGTCAAGCCCCATCCCAGCCAGGGATGACGTTGGTCCAAGCATTTCACGCATGCCAGGGCCGCCTATCGGACCCTCGTTACGGATCACAATAATGTCTCCAGAAGCGATAAGCCCCTTAGAGATCGCCTCAGATGCTTCTTCCTCACTTTCGAAAACCCTTGCCGGCCCTTTTTTGACAAGCATTTCAGGCAGGACCGCCGACTGTTTGACGATACTGCCGTCCGGAGCAAGACTGCCCCTTAGAACCGCAATCCCTCCCTGGGGATGGCGAGGGTTTTCAAGAGTGGCTATCACCCTGTCGTCTTTTACGCATGATCCCCTGTAACCATGAGCAAGGGTTTCTCCTGTTGCTGCAAGAGTATTTCCGTCCAGAAGGCCGCCCGAGGCAAGGCGTGCAAGAACGGCCTGTACTCCGCCGGCACGATGAAGGTCTTCAATGCGCCATGGTCCGGCGGGGCTCATTTCGCAGAGGTGAGGGACTTTTGAGGATATTTCGTCAAATCGCTCAAGGGACAGGTCAATTCCAACCTCTGCCGCTATGGCAGGCAGGTGCAGGGCTGAGTTGGTGGATCCTCCCAAAGCCATATCCACAGCTATGGCGTTGTCAAAAGATCCAATTGACAGAATGTCCCTGGGCCGGATGTTCTTCTCCATAAGGGTCATTATCATACGCCCGGCATCCTTGGCAAGCCGCTCCCTGGCTGAACAGACAGCAGGTATAGTCCCGTTACCGGGCAGTGCAAGTCCAAGTGCTTCAACAAGGCAGTTCATCGTGTTGGCGGTGAACATGCCCGCGCAAGAGCCACAGGTCGGACAGGCGACTTCCTCGATCCGGCGAAGCTCTTCCACGGAGATCTTCCCAGAAGCTACGCCTCCTACAGCTTCAAAGACCGAAGAGAGGTCAATGGTTTTTCCTTCCATGTTTCCTGCCATCATCGGGCCACCGCTGATAATTATCGAAGGGATGTCAAGGCGTGCAGCGGCCATTGCCATTCCGGGTATTATCTTGTCGCAGTTGGTCACCAGGATCAGCCCGTCAAGGGCGTGAGCCTGGGCCATGATCTCAATGGAATCTGCTATCAATTCCCTGCTGGGCAGAGAAAAGCGCATACCGGCATGGTTCATGGCTATGCCATCGCAGACCCCAATAACGGGAAACTCCAAAGGCAACCCCCCTGCGGCATATACACCCGCTTTTGCTGCCTCAGTTATTCGTTTCAGGTGGACATGCCCAGGTATGATAGCGTTGTATGAATTGACAACCCCTATCCATGGTCTCTCGATCTCCCAATCGGTAAAGCCTGAAGCCTTCATAAGGGATCTGTGCGGTGCTCTTTCGGGCCCTTTTTTGGCCAGATCGCTTCTCAACTGCATAATATTTACCCCCTGTATCGGATTGGAACTATCGGTAGATAAAGGATTCAAGAGCTTCTCCCGGAGGTACCATTGGCATGATCTTCTCTTCGAAAGGGACCACGCATTCCACTAGAGACGGTCCTTTCGCTGCAAAGGCTCCATCAAGGGCCTGTTCAAGCTGTTCCTTTGTTGCCGCTGAAAAGGACCTAACCCCCAGGTCAGAAGCAAGGGCCGCAAAATTGCACAGACTTTTTTCGCAGGTCTGGGAATACCGCTTGTCCCAGAAAAGTTCCTGCCACTGTCTGACCATGCCCAGGCTCCCGTTGTTGATCAAAATGATCCTTACCGGGAGGCTGTACCTTGCACAGGTTTCCAGTTCCGGCAGGCTCATCATCAGGCTGCCGTCCCCGGCCAGGCATGCCACTGGCTCTCCCTGACGGGCAAAGGCCGCTCCTACAGCTGCGGGAAGGCCAAAACCCATGGTTCCGAGACCACCTGAGGTAATGAAGTTCCTGGGTTTTTCAGATCTCCAGTACAGTGCGGCCCACATCTGGTGTTGCCCA
>CAZAMZ010000103.1:0-5920 GCA_964486375.1 uncultured Synergistaceae bacterium
GGTGACCTGCTCCATGATCCCCTCATCATCACCCATTCTCCATGGCCCGAAACCCTCTCCAAGGTCACTGTTCAGATCCACCGTGCCTGTCATTTTGCACCCCCCGGTATTTTCACATAACTCTTTCCCAGCTGACATAATAACTTTTACCGCATAAATGGAGCTTAAGGGAGCCGGAATCGGACTGCTGTATTCTGCCCCGACTGCCGAGGGACCTGTGATCTGCCAAAAGGGTACGGATCCTTGACAGTTTCTTCTTAAGGTTCGCTGAGGATTCGACGGCCTCACTCATACCGCATCTTTTAAAAGAAAGGATGTCTCCCGGCGCTAGCCGGGCCAGAAGGTGAAGGTCGGCATGAATCACGCAGGCGATCTTGGGATATCCTCCCGTGGTCTGACTGTCGGAGAGCATGATAATGGGCAGGCCGTTGCCGGGTACCTGAATAGACCCCACGGGAACCGCTTCGGAAATAATATCCGGGCTTCCTTTATGACTTATCTCTGGGCCCGACAGGCGATAGCCCATCCTGTCGGATTCGGTCCCTATACTGTAAAAAGAGCTGTAAAAGGTATCTATTCCTTCGGGAGAAAAAACGCCTTCCTGGGGACCGGGCAAAACCCTGATGACCGGTCCCGGAGAATATGCCGCCCTCAACTCCACCGGCACGGAGAAACCCTCTCCCCTGGCCCAGAGTGTGTCCGGAAGACCAAGGGGAAGAATATCACCCGTGTGAAGTTTTCTGCCCTTGATGCCG
This sequence comes from uncultured Synergistaceae bacterium, assembly GCA_964486375.1. Classification (GTDB taxonomy): domain Bacteria; phylum Synergistota; class Synergistia; order Synergistales; family Thermovirgaceae; genus UBA4066. The sequence continues at coordinate 756 of CAZAMZ010000103.1, forward strand.
CCGAGCCCACCCCTGAGATAGGTCGACCTGCTGCCCATAACGATCGGAGCGTCCATGCCACCGCTAACGCAGAGCCATGCCCTGATGCCCCTTGAACAGGGGCCTGGAAAGGAAAGGACGTCACCCTTGTGAACGAGGACCCCCTCCCAGCAGGGGAAAGGATCACCGTTGATACTGGGCGAAAGGTCACCGCCGGTAACGCAGACAAGCCTGTCCGACCCGAAACGCAAAGTTGGCCCTGTAAATGTCATTTCGAGTGCTGCGGCACCGGGTTCATTTCCTGCGACAATGTTGCCGGCCATCAGCGAGTATTGGTCAAGAGCCCCTGCTACGGGCATCCCGAAGGCACGGAAATGATATCTTCCCATGTCCTGCACCGTGGTGAGCAAACCGGGAGAAAGAACTTCAATATTCATGGGCAGTCACTTCCACGCCCAGAACGGATCTTTTGGAAAGCCTCCGCCGACACTGGAACAAACAATACAGTCATTCCCGATTCCAGAAGGAAAGGGGTTCCCCTTTCCGGATCAAAAAGGCGGAGTGGCGTTCGGCCCACCAGGTTCCATCCCCCCGGGCTGGCTATTGGATATATCCCGGTCTGTTGCCCTGCAATACCTACGGATCCCTCAGGAATGACCGTCCTTGGTCTTTGAAGCCTGGGCGTTTCGAGCCTTGGATCCATTCCACCGAGGTAAGGGAACCCGGGGGTGAATCCCATCATAAAGACGTGATAGCAGGGACTGGAATGAATGGACACAACCTCTTCAGGGGAAAGACCTGTGTGCCCGGAAACTCGACCCAGATCAGGCCCGAACTCACCTCCGTAACAGACCGGTATCTCAATAACGGGGCCCTTCGAGGCGAGATCGGGTTCAAGGAACTGGCATAAAGAGCGAATAATATCCTCGACTTCTTCCCGGGAGCTCTCCCAGGGGTCGATATAGACCGCGAGAGACCTGTAAGCGGGAACCGTCTCGACCAGCCACGAGGGTCCCAGGGAGGCAATACTTCTGTCAAGGGCCCTGACCAGGGAATTGGTGGTCATGTCTATACTGTCGCCAAACTCCACTAACAGGCATGCGTCGCCGCACCAGGCGAACCCTGGGTGATCCCCTTTCTCCATGGAAACCGCCTTCATGGGACGTTCACCCTCCCGCAATGGGAATATCTTCAATCCCCCCTGTGATCAACGGTGGTATCTCTCCGGTATTGGACCGGTCCCGTATCATAGATATTGTTGCCGTAGGCATCGATCAGAACTACAACAGGGAAATCTTCAACTCTCATCCTGAAAACCGCTTCCGGTCCCAGTTCAGGCCATGCGACGGTCTCCAGTCGGGTGATGCTCCGGGACACCAGGGCTGCCGTTCCTCCGACAACACCTAAATAGACCGCCTTGTTCCTGACCATGGCATCTATTACCTCTTTTGATCTTGTCCCCTTTCCGATCATCCCCTTGAGACCAAGGTCCAGAAGCAGCGGTGTAAAAGGGTCCATCCTTCCGCTGGTCGTAGGCCCCGCAGAGCCGCAGATCTTCCCGGGAGGTGTCGGCGATGGGCCAACATAGTAGATAACCTGGCCTTTGAGATCAAAGGGAAGAGGCCTCTTCCCGCTAATGCATTCGGCTATCCTCCTGTGAGCAGCATCTCGTCCCGTAACAATTATCCCGCTGACCAGAACCTTGTCCCCGGATCTGAGAGACAGGACAGCCTCATTGGAAAGAGGGGTTATTATCCTGCCTGCATATTTCATCCTGGATCCCCCATTCATAATGTCACTTCAGCATGGCGTGAAGCATGGCAGCAGATATTAACCACAACTGGAGTACCGGCTATGTGCCCGGGAGCAAAGTCAATATGAACATCGAGGCAGGTAACCCTGCCCCCGAGACCTGCAGGGCCGATCCCGAGATCGTTGACCGCGGCAAGGGTCTCGTTCTCCAGGGCCGCATACCTCCTGTCTGAATTCCTTTTGCCAATCGGGTAAAGAGTAGCTCTTTTGGCCATGATGGCCGCCGCCTCAACGGTACCTCCTACGCCAACCCCCACGATCGTTGGCGGACAAGGGTTGGGTCCGGCTTTTTCCACGGTCTCCTTTACAAAATCCCGTACCTTTTCAGGGCCTTCTGCGGGAGTGAACATCTTCAGGGCGCTCATGTTCTCGCTTCCGAACCCCTTGGGAGTAACAAGCAAGGTAACCCTGTCACCCGGGACGATCCGGGTATGGATAACGGCAGGAGTGTTGGTACCCGTGTTCTTCCTGTCAAAAAGGGGATCCGAAACGACGGATCTCCTGAAAAAACCTTCCCTGTAAGCCTCTTCAACACCAGAATTAACGGCCTTGACCAGATCTCCACCCCTGAAGACAACTTCCTGCCCAATGTCTGCAAAGACCACCGCCATACCGGTATCCTGGCATATCGGCATCTGGTCCGACCGGGAGACATCATGGTTCCTTATTATCTGATCCAGTACGTATTTGCCGACGGGAGATTCCTCGATCCGGTCACGGGCATGGACGAGGGCGTTGTAAATATCCTGGCCAATGGAAACGTTTGCCTTGATGAACAGTCCCTTGACGGCCTCGGTAACGAGGGACAGGTCGATCTCCCTTGGATCTTTCATGGGTCAATCTTCCCCCTTGGGATCTTGTGTTTTTTGTATTTGTTCAGTATAACCGTTCATTGCCAGCTCTTTCCACTCCAATAATCGGACACGGAACGGGAAAAACATTTATAATAAGGTGGAACAATTCTCATTTCTTTTTTCTTTCGGAGGCGATGCCATTGGATATGCTATACCTCAACAGCGAACAGATCGAATCCATGAGGATCCCCATCAAAGAGGTGATAGAGGTCATTGAAGAGGGATTTGAGATGAAAGGCCAAGGACTGGTTCAGCTTCCCTCTTCACAGGGGGTCTTTCCCCGGGAGAACTGTTTTATCGACGCAATGCCTGCCTATTTCGCCGGGTCAGCCGATACTGCGGGGATCAAGTGGGTTTCTGGCTATCCCACAAACCTTGAAAAGGGTATCCCGAACATCATGGGGCTGATCATCATCAACGACGCCGAGACCGGAGCTCCCCTGGCAGTGATGGACGCAAAGTGGATAACGGCTTACAGGAGCGGAGCCGCCGCCGCAGTTACCGCAAAATATATGGCCCCCGAAAAGTCCTCCACTCTTGCCGTAATCGGCCTGGGAGTCCAGGGAAGGACACATCTCCTCGCTCTGAAGGAAGCCCTGAAAAACATCAAGGTTGTAAGGGGTTACGACATCAGCGAGCACAACGCGAAGAGATTTCTGATAGAGATGCAGGAAAAGGTTCATGGCGTCGACTTCGAACTCTGTCCCGATCCCGAAAGCGCGGTCTCCCTTGCCGACATAGTTGTTACCTGCACCCCCCTTATGAGAAAGCCCAAACGGTTCATATCGGAAAAATGGTTCAAAAGGGATGTGCTGGCCATATCATCCAACAATGACTCGGCATTTGAGGCCGAAGTAATGACCGGCGCGAAATTATTCGTTACCGACGACCGGGGCCAGTACCTGCAAACGCAGAAGGCGGGAACTTATTTCCGGGATTACCCGGAGGAGGTACCGGCAGATATGGGAGAGATATGCGCCGGGATAGCAGAAGTCCCACAGGGACCGGGAAGGAAAGCAGCTGTCCTTATGGGGATCGGGAGCCATGACGTTGCGACTGCAAGGGTGATCTACGAAAAGGCTCAACGAATAGGGCTGGGAACCCGGCTTACACTCTGATCCTTCTGCCTGATGAATCGAAAAGCGGGCGTCCCTCTTCAGGGGATGCCTGTTTTTTTGTGCGCTTTTGGGGCATCTTTTTTAGACCGCTTCCGGTAAGGGGGACAACAACTGTCTCCCTTTCGGAGATCCTCCCGCTTTTCCTGAGGATTCTTTCCGCTGCAGGGGCTGCAGCGGCTGTAGGTTCGACCAGGAGCCCCTCCTCAAGGGCCAGACGTTCCTGTTCCGCAAGGATCGATCCATCATCAACCACAAGGACGTCCCCTCTGCTTATCCTGACGGCATCGAGCATCTCCTTGATCCTTGGCGGGGAGGCTATCGCTATGCCTTCGGCGAGGGTAGGACCGAACACGGATTCCCCGGTATCCTTCCATTGGGCATGGAGGGGGGCACAGGCCGCGCCCTGGACAGCATAGATCCTGGGCAGTCTTTTTATCCTGACTCGCTGCAAAAGCTCTTTGAATCCCTTGAATATCCCCAGCATAATGGTGCCGTTACCCGCTGGTACCACAACTGCGTCAGGGGCCCTGTGCCCGAGTTGTTCCCATATCTCGAAAGCCACGGTCTTTGTACCTTCCAGGAAAAGGGGGTTCCAGACGTGGCTGGCATAATAGACATTCTCTGCAATTGTCATTGCAACCCTCGCAGCATCTTTCCTGTCCCCATCCACGACCTCAAGGACCGCCCCGTATAACTCTATCTGTCTTTTCTTTGATTCAGGGGTATCCTTTGGCACGATTATCGTGGCTTTGATACCGCTCCTCGCCGCGTATGCCGCTATGGAAGAACCCGCGTTGCCGGAAGAATCCTGAACGACCGCCTCGCACCCGAGGCTATTCGCTTCGGAAACGACAAGGACAGCTCCCCTGTCCTTGAATGAGCCTGTAGGAGATATATATTCCAGTTTGTAGAAAAGGTCTTTCGAACGGGAGGGGATCAAAGGAGTCCAACCCTCACCCATGGAGATTACAGGGTCAGTTTCTGGGAGGACCGACCTGTAGCGCCACATTCCTGGAGCAGAACTGTCAACATCAAGATCCGACCAGTCAATGGAACTCTTGATAGGAGACCCGCAGGTACAGCTCACGGGCCTCAGGAGCTGGTCGAAAATGCTTCCGCACCTGGGACAATAGAAATTTATCAGGAAGATCACCTCTTCAACGGTTCGTTTCCGGTATCCCGCCAGTTTTCAATATAACATTACCAGCAACGGGAATAAAGAAGACATAGGGCAGGTTGTCGAAAGCGGAGCGGCCTCCGCTCAATTCCATTTCCGGAAGAGTGTTTGACAAAACACCTCCAGGGTCGTATAAAGAAACATGCAATGGGGGAGTCGGAAATATCCGGCTGAGAGGAGACCTCGGTCTCGACCCCTGGAACCTGATCCGGGTAATACCGGCGA
>CAZAMZ010000104.1:0-5862 GCA_964486375.1 uncultured Synergistaceae bacterium
GGGGCAGGCAGTATCAAAATGCCTCGAAGCAGGCAACGACAAGGTGATCCTCTGCGAGAGGGGGAGCTCTTTCGGCTACGGACAGCTGGTGGTGGACATGAGATCCCTTTTCATTATGCGCTCCCTTGGATATCCAGTTATGTTCGATGCCACCCATAGCGTTCAGATGCCTGGAGCGCAGGGTACATCAAGCGGTGGTGACCGGAGGTTCGTCCCGGTCCTTGCCCGTGCGGCTGCGGCTGCGGGTATAGACGCATTGTTCCTGGAGACCCACCCCGACCCTGATACCGCAAAGAGTGACGGCCCGAACATGGTATCCCTTGACTCCCTTGAGAACCTCCTCGAGCGGGTGTTGGCAATACACAGGACGGCTTCTGCACCGGAAAGGGAGGACTGAAATGATGAGCCTGCCGAGGGAGAGAGGGTGCATCGAATGCAATGACGAAAAGCTCCTTGAGATCGCCAGGAAGGTACTTCGAATGGAAGCAGAGGAGATTACCCGCGCTGCTTCGCGGGTGGGGAAGGAACTGGTAGAAGCTGCACGGATCATCAACCAGTGCGAGGGAAGGCTTGTTGTTGTCGGTATGGGAAAATCAGGACTTGTGGGCCGCAAGATAGCCGCCACACTTGCCTCGCTGGGGACTCCGGCCTTTTTCCTTCACGCCGCCGAAGGCTCCCACGGGGACCTGGGAATGGTCTGCAGGGAGGACGCAGGGCTTTTTCTTAGCAACAGCGGACAGACCCGGGAGGTGCTTGAAGTACTTCCATTTTTCCGGAGGCTGGGGGCACCGGTCATCGCAATGACGGGGAACAGCTCTTCGCGACTGGCCCGGGAGGCCGATGTGGTGATCGACTCAGGCGTTGAAAGGGAAGCCGACCCCCTGGGACTGGCCCCGACTACCAGCACTACCCTGCAGCTGGCCCTTGGGGACGCCCTGGCAGGAATGGTCACCGAGCTTCGCGGGCTGAAGGCCGAGGACTTTGCCCTGTTCCACCCCGGAGGTTCTCTGGGAAAGCGCCTTCTTCTCAGGGTCTCCGATATCATGTCCTCCGGCGAAAGGGTGCCCAGGGTGCCCGTCAGCGCAAGTGTCCGGGAAGCTCTCTTCGAGATAACCAGCAAGGGTTTTGGCGCCACCATTGTTGAAGACGGGGGAGGAAGGATCGCGGGGATATTTACCGACGGTGACCTCAGGCGCCTTCTCGAGGACAGGGGGGTGAACGGCCTGTCATTGCCTATAGTTGAGGTTATGACCCGGGATCCGAAGACGATCACCCCTGACCGTCTTGCGGCGGAGGCGATGCATATCATGGAGGAGAAGGAGATTTCCTGCCTGGTCGTGTCGGAGGGGGACAGGGCTGCCGGAATGGTCCATATTCACGAACTTCTCCGTGCCGGGGTGATCTGACCTGGGCCGCGTCGTCTACAAGATCCTTTCAGGAGCCGTTTTCGGGGCTGCCCTGCCCTGGCTGGCGATAAAATACAGGGACGGTTTGAGTGAAAGAATGGGTCACTATTCCCTGAGGCAGACCGGCGGAATGCGCCCTCTCTGGGTTCATGCCGTTTCGGTCGGAGAAGTCCAGGCCGCCTGGCCCCTTGTAAGGGAAGCGCGCCGCGGGGGATGGAAGGACCCGGTCTTCATGACTACCATTACAGGGACGGGCCGCAAGATGGCTGAAAGCCTTGTTGGCCATGACGCCGACCAGATGGCCTTTTACCCCTGGGATGCGCCCTGGATAGCCCGAAGGGCCATAAGCAATGTGATGCCCGCGGCATTCGTTACGGTCGAGACGGAAGTTTGGCCCAACTTCGTGATGGAACTGGCCCGGAGAAAGATACCGGCCTTTATAGCCAACGGCCGCTTTTCAGAGCGGTCCTTCAGGAAAGCGATCAGGTTCAGGAGATTCTGGCGGGATGTCATGTCCGCTTTCCGCCTGATCCTGGTCAGGGAAGAAGAAGATGCCTCCCGCCTCCTGGAACTGGGGCTGGAACGTGAGAGGGTGGTCGTGAACGGGGACTGCAAGGTGGATGCCCTCCTTATGCGCAGGGAGATCGCCGACAGGGATGCCCTCAGGACTTCAACAGGAACGGCCGGGGCACCGGTCCTGGTAGCGGGAAGCACCCATCCGGGGGAAGATATTGCCGTTCTCGAGGCATTCCGGGAAGTGCGTGCAAGCTTCCCGGGAGTTAAAATTGTTATCGCGCCCAGGCACCCGGAACGGGCGGCGGAAGTCGCCTCCATGGCCGGGCCCTTCGGGCGGGTTTCCATGTTCTCAAGACCCGGGAAAGGTTGGGATATCCTCGTTGTGGACGAGGTGGGTCAGCTTTTCGAGCTCTACGGTATCGCCGTTTCCTCCTTCGTGGGAGGCAGCCTTGTCCCCAGGGGAGGTCAGAACATCCTTGAACCCGCTGCGTGGGGAATACCTGTAAGGCACGGGCCCCACATGGAGGATTTCATAACTCACTCTGAAGCTCTCGCTTCCCTTGGTGCGGCGGCAACAGCCAGTTCCGTTCCGGAACTGGCAGGGATGTGGAAACAGGACCTTTCTGAAAGTTCAGGCAAACACCTCTCAGGCAAAGGTTACGTGGAAGGGCTTGGGGGAGCGGCGGCCCTTTCATGGGATCGCATAAGAGACATATTGAAAGTCAGGGAGTGATCACAGGTGGATTTCAGCATGTTAATGGCGGGTCGGATCCATTTCGGCCCTGGAGTTTCATCAAGGGTCGGGGACCTTGTAAAGGCTTCCGGTGCCGGAAGCGTACTTGTCGTTACCGACGGAACCATGGAGCGGATAGGCCTTGCCGAGAAAATTTCCGGCTGCGTCAGGAAAGCCGGACTCGAAGTATCCGTTTTTGCCGGGGTGGAGCCCGAACCTTCGGTGGAGACTACCGATTCAGCCGCGGCCATCGCCCGTGAACGCAAGGTCGAGGCAGTGATAGGCCTTGGCGGGGGCAGTTCGATGGATGTGGCCAAAGCCGTAAGCGTCCTTGTCACCAATGAGGGCTCTGCCGCCCGCTACCAGGGGCTGGGACTCGTGAAGAGTCCCGGGGTCTTCAAACTGATGATCCCCACCACCGCCGGTACGGGTTCCGAGGTGACCTTTACCTCCGTACTGATCCGGAAGAGCGATGGCGTCAAGGGCGGAATAAACAGTGACTACCTGTACCCTGACATGAGCCTCCTTGACCCGGAACTGACAGTATCCATGCCTCCCGCCGTTACAGCTTCCACGGGTATGGACGCTCTGGCCCATGCCCTTGAAGCCTATACCAGCCTCCAGGCTTCGCCATTCAGCGACATGTTCGCAGAGGAGGCTCTCTGGAGGATAGGGAAGTGGCTGAGAGTGGCTGCCCTTAACGGAAGGAACCTGGAGGCCAGGGGGGAGATGATGCTGGCTGCGCTTTACGGCGGCGTGGCTCTGGCCAACGCCGGCGTTACTGCCTGCCACGCGCTGGCCTATCCCCTGGGGGGCATGTTCGGAGTTCCCCATGGTACCGCCAATGCCCTTCTCATACCCCACGTGGCCCGGTGGAATGCACAGGCATCGCCGGAGAGATTCGCCGAGGCAGCCTCACTCCTTGGGTATTCCCGAGAGGAAGGTGAGCCGGACCACGTTGCAGCCATCTTCTGCGCGGAAGCCCTCGATGATCTTGTGGACGACCTGGGACTTCCCGTTACGCTGGAAGACCTGGGAGCGGGGATAACGGAAGGACACCTGGAAGAAATGGCATCAAAAGCGATGGGTGTATCAAGGCCGATGGAGAACAACCCACGGGTTATGACAAAAGATGACTGCATAAAGATCTACAGGGAGGCGATGAGGTAATGCCGGGCTTTGAACTGTTCGACCAGAGGGAAATTGACGCCGTAACCGATGTAATAAAAAGGAAGATGGTCCACAGGTACTCCTTCCAGGAGACCAGGAACGATATCTATCGCGTGGAGGAGTTCGAGAAGGCTGTGGCAGCCAGGTTCGGCGCGAAACACTGTCTTGCCGTCAGCAGCGGAAGCGCGGCCCTTTATGTCGGGCTCAGGGGACTGGGGATCGGCCCGGGGGACGAGGTCATTACGTCGCCCTTCACCTTTATAGCCAGCGTGGAGGCTATCCTCGAGTGCGGTGCCGTGCCGGTCCTGGCCGAGATCGACGAAAGCCTCAACCTGGATCCCGACTCGGTTGAAGACCTGATCACGGAAAGGACCAGGGCCATTATGCCCGTACACATGTTCGGGGCCGCGGCAGATCTCGACGCGTTTGAGGAGATCTGCGAGGAGTACGGTCTCTGGCTGCTGGAGGACTCCTGTCAGGCCATGGGTGCCACCTACCACGGAAAGTATGTCGGCACCTGCGGCAAGTGGGGCCCCTACAGCCTCGACCCCTACAAACTGCTTACCGTAGGTGAGGGAGGTCTTATCGTCACTGACGACGAGGACCTCTACCGGAAGATGGAATACTATCACGACCACGGCCACATTCACGATTTCTCCATCCCGCGGGGTGCTGAAGGCAAGGCCTGCCTGGGCTTCAACTTCAGGATGAGCGAGATCCAGGGGGCTATCGGACTTGTCCAGCTGGAGAAACTGGACGGGGCAATTTCCAGCCTGAGGAATAACAAGAAAAGAGTGCTGGAAGGGGTGGAACTCCCGGCAGGGGTGAGACTAAGGGATCTCCCGGACAGGGAGGGCGATATAGCCACCCAGCTCGTGGTCCTTCTTCCCGATGCCGACTCGGCAAAGCGATTTCAGAAGGCCGCCGGCGATGCGGGCTGCGGCTGCGGTATCCTTTCGGGCAACACTTGGCATTACGCCAGGCACTGGGAGACTCTCAGGGAGGGTGCCTGCTACAGCCGTGTGCGCTGCCCCTACGACTGTCCCTATGCGGAGGACGTACCTCTCTACAGGCCCATTGAGTGGCCCAGGACCCAGGACATCCTCTCCCGAGCGGCTGTCTTCGGCATGGACATCTTTATGGACGACCTGAAGATAGCCTCCATGCAGAACGCCATAAGGGCGGGATTCAAGGCAGCTGTTTAGCATAAAGCCCGGGGGTAGCCCCGGGCTTTTTTATCTCCTTAAGGAATGGGGTACAGGGTTTGGCTATCTTATCCGCCCTTATTGATCAGTATTGTATCCTTGAACAACGTCTGAAATTCTACAGATGTCACGGTTACCGACTGGACCTTGAGGATCCAAAATCTTTTAATGAGAAGATAGTCTGGAGAAAGATCTTTGACAGGAATCCCCTGTTCCCACAGGTTATGGACAAATTAGGTGCCAGGAACTATGTGATGGAGTCACTTGGAAAAGAAGGAGAGGATATCCTGATCCCTCTCCTTTTTGTTACAGAGGATCCGGCAGAAATTCCTTTCGAGTTCCTTCCTGAGGAATACATTGTGAAGCCGAATCATGGTTCCGGCTGGTACATAATTGTTGGCCAGAAAAACGGGGCTCCCCGTGAAGAGATCATCAGGCAGGGCAGGCAGTGGATGAAGAAGATCTATGGCAGAAGAAGGATGGAGTGGGCCTACAGGGATATCCAGCCTCGAATAATGGTGGAACAATTGCTCAGGGACAGGCAAGGAAGACTTGCTTCCGACTTCAAGTTCCATGTTTTCAATGGGAAGGTAGAATGGGTTTTCGTAATGCATGACCGTTTTGGATCACGATCTGCGGCCAGATACTTGAGGAATTTTACAAGGATGGATAGCGGCCCGACCAGTTGTAAACGTGCAAAGGATATTTCGAAGCCTGAGAATTACGACAAAATGCTTGAAATTGCAGAAAAACTGGGTCGGCCTTTTGACTACATACGTGTAGACCTATACAACGTTGATGGGAAGATCTACTTCGGAGAGTTCACTCTTTA
>CAZAMZ010000105.1:0-5846 GCA_964486375.1 uncultured Synergistaceae bacterium
GGGCCCTTGATCGTCGATGACGAGGACAAAGACCTGGCGCTTTCGGTGGCCCTGGAAGGACCCAGAAGCTGGAAAAACCTTAATTTCAGGGTGAGCCCCAGCTATGTATTCTATGCCGGTCGCTTTGAGGGAGTCATTGCACACGGACACCCTGGACAGGATGAGTGGGAAAAGTGGAGCAAAACCCTCGAAGAAGAATTGGGACCTCCCTCAAAAGGCTCCCCTGAAGCTTTCGACATGCAATGGGATGGGGAATACACCGGCATCGCCATATCCTTTGACCCGGCACAGAATGCCCCGGGACTCTTTATCTGGGTATACCTGGATAAGATGCCGGGTCAATGAATCCTTTTCAGCCTGAGGATCCTGTCATCACCGGGTTGGGGTGACCCTCTGCCGTCCCGGTTGTTCGTAAGGACGTAAAGAGCGCCGTCCGGTCCGACTACGGCATCCCGCAGCCTGCCGTATTTCCCGTTTTCCCAGTCTCTGGCAAACAGACGGTCTATTTTTTTAACCTTGTATTCTCCTCCGCCTTTTTCCAGTTCTATTCTCAGTAAAGCACGGCTTCTCAGCGTGGCGACATATAACCTGTCCTCCCAGAAGGTCATTCCAGAAGGCGGGGTTGCACGGAGCCACATGATGACGGGGTCGATGAACGGCTCCATTCTTGCAGCCCCTACCACAATGGGCCAACCGTAGTTACCCCCGGGTATTACGATATTTATCTCATCCCTTTCCCGAAGGCCGAACTCACCGGAGGGCCCATGCTCGGATGCGAACAGGTCTCCCGTCTCGGGATGCCATGCCAGTCCCTGGGGGTTGCGATGTCCCAACGAGTAGACAGGCGAACCCGGGAAGGGGTTGTCGTCGGGTATCTTGCCATCCGGGCTCAGGCGAAGTATCTTCCCTCCCAGGTTTTCAGGGTCCTGGGCTATTCCTGCCTTCCAGATGTCTCCAGTGCAGATGTAGAGCATACCGTCGAGGCCGAAGGCGATCCTCCCGCCGTTATGCACCCTGTGGCCAGGTATGCCCTCCAGAAGGACAATATCGGGTTCAAGGCTTATGCCGTTGTCTCGAAAGCGCTGAACCCGGTTAAAGGGACCCCCTGGTGCCTGGTAAGTGTACATGACATAAATGAAAGGTTCATCGGGGTATTCGGGATGTCTGGCAAGACCCATCAGGCCCCCTTCCCCGGCGTGATGCACTTCCTCGATCTCCAGGTATGATCCTTCCATGAGCTTGCCTCCTTCGATCAGGCGGATGCGGCCTTCCCTTTCCGTTACCAGCGCCTTCTGTTCCGAAAGAAAGACCAGCGCCCATGGAATATCAAGGTTCTCTACCCATGTTTCAATATTGTATTCCGGAGGGTCCGGGAGGAAGGATTCTTCCACCTTTTGTGGCGGGTCCCCTTGCACTGGGGCTGCGGAAGTCTGGATACAATTCAGGGACACCATCACAGGGAAAAGAATAAGAAGCAAAGTGCTTTTCAGGACTGTTTTTATTAACATCTTTTCACCTCTCGATCCAGGGGTGTATTACACGGGTCTGGACATAAATGATTCCTTTCTATTAGAATACCAGATAAAGCAGTACAATATATACGAATTCTACTGCTGAAGTAATGTTTGATAGCTGACTTTTGGTTGCCCTGTTCAAATGAAAGGAGGAGCATCATGAAAAAGGTCGTTATTGCAATAGACGGTAGTGACGTGAGCAGAGGTGTGGTCGATTATGCCCTGCACTATGCAGAAAGGGAAAAGAACGTCGATGTGATGTTCCTCCACGTCGTCGAGTGGAGGGATTACAAGGAGATTCATGCTTACGGGGGGCAGTCGATAAGCGTTCCGCCAAATGAAGAGGAGGTAAAGGACGAGTTCGAAAAGTTTGTTAAGGACGAGATAAAAAACTCGGGCATCAAGAAACCGAAGAAAATGTCGATCAATGTGACTTTCGGTAATCCTTACAACGAGATCGTGACCTTCGCCGAAAAGGTCGATGCGGACCTGATAATGATAGGCCACCGGGGGTTGAGCGATCTGGAAAGGTTCTTCCTGGGCAGCGTGGCGGCAAAAGTGGTTGCCCACTCTCCCTGCAGTGTTTACGTGCACAGGGAAAAAGGCAAGTTTGAAGGGTGAAGTTTGAAGCGTGAAGCAACAGGAAGGGCGTAACCCGGACCAGGAGAACATAGGGACGGGGCATATAGTACGTGACACCATGAAGTTCCATTGGACATATCAATGGGCAAAAGGCATTTGCTGCATGCCACTCGATAATAGGTGACCATTCCTGGAAATGTTTCTAAGAATTATTGGGACAATTCTATTCGTTCTCGAAGAAGTCCCGAAGGCGATCCTGCCCCCATTATGCAACCATTGGTCCGGGATTCTGTCGATCGGAACGCGGTCCAGTACCTGTGGTTTCCCATTGTCAAGATAACGGGAAACACTGTTGAAAAGTCTCCTGTCCCCTTTTCACCTTGCAGGGCTTTCCCCGGGGTTCTCCTCTCATTAAGACAGGTGCTTCCCGCGCACTCCGCAGCATTCCCCTGTCTTCCGCAAGTAAAATCGTCGCCCAGGAGATATCTTGATTATCTGGCCATATTTCAACATTGTATCCACGGGAGTCCACGAGGAATGGACCTTCCGCCTTCTTTGGGGGTATCCCTGCACTGGTGATGCAGAAACTTGAAAACAATTCAGGATAATTATTTCATGGACAGGGATAGTAGCATAATGTTTTCAGGAGCGTTTTAATGAATATGATCTCACCTCGCAATTTAAGGGTTCATTACAAAAGTATGGCGCATAAGAAATTTCTATCTTTAAGAAAACAGGATAAAGCGGTAAAATATATACGAATTCTATAAATGCATTAATGTTGTATCAACGACTGGTTCGTGTACACGTTACAGAAGGGGAGGGGAGAATCATGAAAAAAGTAGTTATCGCGATAGACGGTAGTGACGTAAGCAGAGGTGTGGTCGATTATGCACTGCACTATGCAGAAAGGGAGAAAAATGTCGATATGATGTTCCTCCACGTAGTCGAGTGGGGAGAGCACAAGGAGTTTATCAGCCAGGGGCAGGCGATAAGCGTCCCTCCGAATGAAGAGGAGGTAAGGGGCGAGTTCGAAAAGTTCGTTAAGGAGCAGATCAAAAAGACAGGAATTAAAAAGCCTGGAAAGATGTCCATCAATATACTTTTCGGCAATCCCTACAACGAGATCGTGACCTTCGCCGAAAAGGTAGATGCGGACCTGATAATGATAGGTCACCGTGGACTTGGGGGCCTTGAGAGGTTCTTCCTGGGAAGCGTGGCGGCAAAGGTGGTTGCCCACTCTCCCTGCAGTGTTTACGTGCACAGGGAAAAAAGGCAAGTTTGAAGCGAGAAGGAAGGGGAAATCCGGACCTGGAGATCACAGGGACTGTGTAGACAAAGAAAAGGGAGGGAAGATTATGCTGAACATTTCTGAACTCCTCTCTGCGGGGTTGAAACATGAGGTCAGGGTGAATGTAACCGAAGAGGAATCTGTCGGCAATTTTTCCCCCAGGCTTGACCAGCTTCTTTCTACATCGGCGTGCGTCAAGGCTTTCATCAGGGCCGCCATAGAGGCTACCGACAGATATTTGCCGGAAGGTTATATCACTGTGGGCCAGAGCATAGAAATATCCCATGAAGTTCCTTCATACGTAGGAACTACGGTCAACTTCAGGGCGACACTTCAAAGTATAGAAGGGAACAAGATCTTTTATGATCTCCTGGCCTGGGATCATATGGGTACAGTTGCGACCGGCCGACATATCCGGGCTGTTGTGAACTGGGAACTTCTCATGAACGGAGCAAGGGAAAGGGCCTACATGATGGATCAGGGACTGTAGCCCGTCGGGTTCGATATTAAAAGGAATTTCTTCACAGAAAAGGGGAGTATGACTTGAGGACCGTGAGTACAACCAAAGCCCCTGAACCTTCAGGGCACTACTCGCAGGCTGTTGTTCACGGGGACCTTGTTTTCGTTTCCGGACAATTGCCGATCGACCCGGAGACGGGTGAGAAGCAGCTGGGAACCATTGAGGAACAGACTGCCCGGGTCCTGGAAAATATTGAAGCGATCCTGAAGGAAGCGGGGAGCAGCAGGGACCAAGTCCTCAAGGTTACCGTGTATGTATCGAACATTGTTCTCTGGGACAGGGTAAACAGGATCTACTCGGAATTTTTCGGGGAACACCGGCCGGCAAGGGTTGTGGTCCCCACGAGGGATCTCCATTACGGTTTCCAGATAGAGATGGATGCCGTCGCGGCCGTCGGGAAATAGGAAGATCCTTTGATCGGGGATGAGTTTATGTCAGGCATACAGGATATTGATACGCCGGCGTTGCTGGTAGATCAGGATGTGCTGCTCAGGAATCTTCACGGTATGCAGGAAAAGGCAAGAAAGGCAAAGGTCAGCCTGAGGCCTCACACCAAGACGCACAGAACGCCTGCAATAGCACTTATGCAGATCGAGGCAGGTGCCAAAGGGATCGCAGTGGCAAAAGTGGGAGAGGCCGAGGTCATGGCAGAGAATGGCCTTGACGATATCCTCATAGCCAATGAAATATTCGGAAGACAGAAGATGGAACGTCTCAAAGCCCTCGCTGCCAGGATCAGGGTGATGGTCGGTGTGGACAACAGGGAGCAGGTCCTTGCGTTGTCCGAGGTATTTGAGGGAGAGGATCGCCCGGCCGAAGTCCTCATAGAAGTGGAGACCGGTGAAGAACGGTCCGGCATACTTCCGGGCCCGGGTGTTGCGGAGTTTGCCAGGTTCATTGCTGAAACGCCTAATTTGAAGCTTAAGGGAATATTCTCCCATGAGGGGCATACCTACAATTCCGAAACGCAGGATGAGTGCGTGCGAAGATTCCGGATAGCCCAGGAGGAGACCCTTTATGCCGCCCAGGTGATCAGGGACGCTGGGATCGATATCGAAGTGATCAGTGTGGGGGCGACCCCTTCGCTTCTGATTGGTGAGATAATGCCCGGCATTTCCGAAATAAGACCGGGGACATACATTTTTATGGATGCTGCACAGGCACATGCTATCGGCGACTACAGTTCATGTGCAGCCACGGTCCTGGCAACGGTCATAAGCAAGCCTACCCCGGAAAGGGTGGTTCTTGATGCGGGGGTGAAAGCCTTGACGTGCTTCACCCGGGAAACAGGGATCTGTCGTGCGCCGGGGTATGGTCTGGTCAAAGGATCCGGCGGTTTGAGGCTTAGCGGTCTTTACGATGAACACGGCCTCATAAACGACAGTGAAGCAAACAGCAGGCTTTCCGTCGGGGACAAGATCGAGATCATTCCCAACCACATCTGCCCTACCTGCAACCTCTACGAGAAGATATACCTGGTCAGGGAAGGGATGGTAATAGACGAGCTTCCCGTCCTCTGCAGGGGAAAGTCACAGTAGCCCGGATCGGTCAAAAAGCGTCAGTTTTTTTGAAAAGTGCTATAAAAAGTGATAACAGAAATCGTTTTTTGGGAGGCAGGATACTGTCTCCCTGTTTATTGCCTCAGTAACCCCGATCTATAGGGGGTAGGGTAATAAATCAAAAAACATGATCCGGAGCAGGAACGGGGGGAAGGGCTTGGACATTTTTACCATCGGTTACGGCCAAAAAAGGGCCGAGGAGTTTTTCGAATTGTTGAATTCCAACCATATCAAGGTTCTGATCGACATCAGGCTGAATAATACTTCCCAGCTTGCCGGCTATACGAAAAAGGATGACCTTCCTTACTTTCTCCGGAAGATATGCGGGGCGGAATACCGGCATCTTCTATTCCTGGCCCCTGCAAAGGAAATATTCGAGG
>CAZAMZ010000106.1:0-5831 GCA_964486375.1 uncultured Synergistaceae bacterium
ATGGCCTGGAAAGAGGCCCGGGATTCCTTTGACAGGATCAGGTAGGAGGATCCTGTCAAAGGAAACTGCTGAATAGTTTCCCGAAGTCTACAGGCCCTATAACACAGTCTTTGTAGCTTTCATAGATGCTCTCCCGACCGTGTTCAAGTGCCGGAGGACGCACCCCGAACCTTATCGATATGGCAGCCTCCGTCATGGCGGCCAGTTTGTCGCAGGCGTCAATGACTTCCCCGTCGACAGTGTTCCATGCGTCGCGGTTGTAATCCGAGTTCATTTCCGATAGGGTCAGGCCGGCTATGACAGTACCTGTGACCGGATCCCTGGCCCTGTTGGAGAACTCGTCCCCTGTCAGGTAGCGCAGCTCTTCCCTCCATCCCTCCGGTAACAGCGGGAGAAGCCGGGTCTCCATGGATTCGTTCTCGTATTCCTTGATAAGTTCTTCCAGTCCCTCGACGGACCGCTTTACCGGCGAGATTATGTCCCGGGTAAGGACCTCGGGCAGGTCGTGGAAGAGTCCGCCGAAAAAGGCGTTGCGAAGCCTCCGTTGGCAGGCGTTTATCTCCAGGGCCGAAAAGTATGAAAGTGCGGCAACCAGGAGCAGGTGCCCCAGTACCGAGGAAGCAGGCACCCTTGGTATCTGTGCCCACCGGACCTGGAAGCGGAGTTGCCCGCAGAGGTCTATGAAGGCGTAAAGTCCCTTTTCGGCCATGTTGCGGCGCATGATCATCTCCCTCACGCCCGCGAGGTCGATATGGTCCTCCAGTTGCCCCTCGATCTCCCTTCGGGTCTCTTCCACACTTGAGAGCTCGCTGTTCTGTCCGTAGATCATCCTGAACTCCCAGTTGGTGGCCAGGTAGTGCGACGCCCGGAGTATGCGTTTCTCCCGCCCTGAGAAACCCGGCTCCTCCAGGTATCTTTTGAACCGGCCGTAAAAACCTCCCACCAGGGGTTCGAGATGGCAGGCCAGTTTCTCCAGGACAAGCCTGTTCAGCCTTTCTCCGTGCCTTTCCATCATCCGGTGGAAGACGGGAGGCTTAATATCGGTGAGGACCACCCTCTGGAAAAACTCGAAGAGGCCGCCCTCTACCAGGGAAATCCAGTCCAGGTCCCTTCCCTGGTCCTCCTCGCAGCGGGCTATCACCCAGGCGATGGTCATCTTGTGGGCCTGCTTTGCCAGCTCGGTGAACTGGGCAGGGCGGGCATGGTCATTCCAGCGTGTCATTGAAGCTGCCGAGAATACGGTCTCCACGAGACCCGGTGTTATCATCTTCAGTACCTCCGTTATTGACCAGGGACGGTTCGTTGTTCCTCACATCGCAGGAATACTCTATCATTAATTATCATAATTAAGGGGATGATGTGACAATTGAAGAAGACCAACGCCGCAAGGCTTCTCGAGAAGATGGGTGTGGATTTCGAACTCTGGAACTACGAGGTGGACCCCGCCGATGTAAGCGCGAAGGCCGTTGCCGCGAAGATAGGGCTTGCGCCGGAGAGGATCTTCAAGACGCTGGTTGCCAGGGGCGACAGGACGGGCATAATGCTTGCCTGCGTGCCCGGGGATTCGGAACTGGACCTCAAGGCCCTTGCTGCCGCTTCGGGCAACAGGAAGGCCGAGATGGTCCACATGAAGGAGGTACAGCCCCTGACCGGCTACATAAGAGGAGGGGTCTCCCCCCTGGGGACAAAAAAACCTTACCCCGTCTATATAGATGAGAGTGCCTTCAACTACGACAGGGTATGTGTCAGCGGAGGAGCAAGGGGTGTCCAGATCTACATCGATCCCGTGGAGCTGGCAAAGGCAGTCGGGGCCGTATCCGCCCCTATCGGGAAGCAGGAGAGTTGAGGCAGTTATCCTCCCTGCAGTAGTGCTCCACGTCCCTTACAATGTTGTCTATGTGCTTTAACATGGCCTTTTCTGCCTTGTCGGGATCCCTTCCGGCGATGGCCTGGTAGATGGGCATATGATCCCCGCCAAGGCGGCTCCCCTCCTGCTGGCGGATGAAGGTGAAGATCTGCTGGGTATGGACGTCCTGCCGCACCAGTTTCAGCGTCGCAAGCAAAACGCTGTTCTTGCCCGCCCTGGCGATGGCTTCGTGGAACATCCTGTCTATGACGGAAATACTGGGTACCTGGCTGCGATCACCATCGAGAACCTCCGCAAAAGCCCTTATCTGCTCAAGGTCTTCCAGGCTGGCCTTAAGGGCGGCAAGACGTGAGGTCTCTCTTTCTATTGCCCTCCTGGCCACAAGGATGTCCAAAAGGTCCCCGGGGGTTCGCAAGTCGAGTTCGTCCAGGAGTTCCTGGGCCAGAATGCTGCTCTTGCCCATGGCCTCGAGTTTTTCAACTTGCTCCTTCCCTTTTTCCGAAAGGATCCTGCCCCTGTTGCTCATCTTCTCAAGGTAGCCCTTTTCGTCGAGCTCCCCCAGGATACGGCCGGCCGTTGCCATGCTAACCGGCTCTCCAAGAGCTGACATGGAACGGGCCAGGGATTTCGCTCCCACCGGTCCTGAAGTCCGGCCGATAATATGCAGTGCTTTTATTACCCTTTCCGATACTTCCCTGCTTTTTCTCATTCCATGCCGCCCCCTGCCGACCTAACCCCCGAGGTAGGCCCGGCGTATATCCGGATCTCTTGCCAGGTCGGGACCCGGTCCGTTTTTTACGAAACGGCCCGCTTCAATGATATAACCGCGGTCGCTTGTTTCCAGAGCCTGCGTGGCGTTCTGTTCCACCATCAGGACCGTCACACCCTCGTCCCTTATACGGATGATCGTGTTCATCACTGCCTCCACTATGAGGGGGGCCAGCCCCAGCGTAGGCTCGTCCAGAAGGAGTATCCTGGGGCCGCTCATAAGGGCCCTGGAGATGGCCAGCATCTGCTGCTCGCCCCCGGAAAGGGTACCCGAACGCTGTTTCAGCCTCTCCCTCAGTATGGGGAAAAGCTGGAAGCATCGATCCATTTCCGCCTCGATGCTCTCTTCGTCGTTTCTCCTGTAGGCTCCCATGACAAGGTTCTCCCTTACCGTCAGGGCCGAAAAAAGCCTTCTTCGCTCGGGGACCAGTGCCAGTCCGGTGCCCACGACCTCGTGCGGTTTCGAAGGCAGGGGCTTCCCGGCAATACGAATACTTCCCCCGGATGGTTTGACCACCCCGGCCAGGCTCCACATGATGGTGGATTTACCGGCCCCGTTTGACCCAACTATGGAAACTATCTCACCTACGTCGACAGTGAAGGAAACACCCTGAACGGCGTGGATGGTTCCGTAGTGGACGTTGAGGTCTTCCACGCACAGCGCTTTCATTTCCGTTCCCTTCTGCTGCCCAGGTAGGCAGCGATCACGTCCGGGTTGACCCTGACTTCGTCGGGTGTTCCACTGGCCAGCAGTGTCCCGAAGTTCATCACCACTATGGGGGAGCAGATGTTCATCACCAGATCCATGTGGTGTTCTATCAGAAGTATGGTCACCTTGAATTTTTCTTTGACCTCGGCGATCAGGTTGGCCAGGCTCCGGGTTTCCTCGGGGTTCATCCCCGCTGCAGGTTCGTCCAGCAGGAGGAGGGAGGGTTCAGTGGCAAGGGCCCGGGCTATCTCCAGCTTTCGCTGGAGTCCGTAGGGGAGGGTGTTCGCCTGCAACGATGCGAATCTCTCCAGGCCAAGGTCCTTCAGAAGATCAAAGGCCTTTTCGTAGAGTGCGCGTTCTGTGCTCCTGGCTCCGGGAGTTCCCAGCAGCGAGCCCAGGAAGCCGCATCTTTCCCTCTGGAAGAGGGGGGTTATCACGTTGTCGAGGCAGCTTCTCCTGTTGAAGAGCCTGATGTTCTGAAATGTCCTGGCAATGCCCTTCCTTACTATCATGTCAGGTCTCTTGCCGGAAATGTTCTCACCCCTGAAGATCACTTCACCTGAAGTCGGCTGGTAAATGCCCGTCACAATGTTGAAGACCGTCGTCTTCCCTGCCCCGTTCGGCCCGATGATCCCGGTAATGCTCCCCTCCATGACGTCGAAGGAGAACGAGTCCACGGCCCTTATGCCGTCAAAATGCTTTGTCAGACCCTTCACCGAGAAAAGGGGTTTCTCCTGGGAAGTCATGGCTGCCGCCTCACCGGTTCCGCCTTCTTCCTGGTGAACAATGAAGAAAGCTCGGAGTAGCCCATAAGACCCTGTGGCCTGTAAACCATTATCAGGACCAGCAGAAGTCCGTAAGCCACCAGGCGCCACATCTGGGCGACCCTCAGGGCCTCGGGCAGGGCTATGAAGACAAAGGAAGCTATCAGGGGGCCGGATATGCTGCCCATACCTCCGGCGATCACCGCCGCAAGGAGTTGCGTCGACTGGAGAAGGGTGAACATGACCGGCTGGATGAAGGAGAGGAAGTGGGCCAGCAGTCCGCCGGAGAGTCCGCAGTATGCAGCGCTCACGACCAGGGAAAGAAGGCGGGTCCGGAAAAGCCGGACTCCCGCCATTTCCGCGGCTATGGAATCTTCCCGGATGGCTATGCAGGCCACCCCCCACCGGGAGCGCAGGAAGTTGCGGGCCACGATAACTCCCGCCCCCAGGCAGACCAGTACTATCGGGAGGGTGGTGAAACTGTCGATGCCAGGAAGGCCCCGGGCACCGTTAGTGATCTCCAGGTTCTCAAGGATCACCCTGAGGGCTTCGCCAAAGCCCAGGATCGCAATTGCAAAGTAGTCGCTTCTGAGTTTGGCCCGAAGTGTGGGGATCCCGATGACCAGGCTCACTGCCCCTGCCGCTGCCGATCCGGCGGCAAGGGCGGCGGGGAAGGGGACACTGTAGTAATAGGTAAGGATAGCCGAGGTATAGGCCCCGACCCCCACGAAGGCTGCATGCCCAAGGGAGAAGAGTCCCGTGAACCCCGTGAAAATGGAGAGTCCGAGCACGGCTATCATGTTGATGCAGGCCAGCACCACGATGGAAAGGATGTAGTCCATGACTAGACCTTCTCCTCGCTGTCTATGCCCAGAAGGCCATTGGGCCTCCAGACCAGGAAGGCTATCAGCAGCGAGAAGCTGAAGACGTCCCTGAGCACGCTTGATACATAGGTCGAGACGAAAGTCTCCACTACCCCAAGGATGAGGCCACCCGCCAGCGCGCCGGGCAGGCTCCCCAGGCCGCCGATCACTGCCGCGATATAGGCCTTGTTCGTGACCCATCCCATGGTGGGGTATACAAGGTACTTGATCCCCAGGAACACCCCTGCAACCCCCGCGAAAGCACCGGCAAGGAGGAAGACGATCGCTATGAGCCTGTTCAGGTCGACCCCCATAAGCGAACACATCGTCATGTCGCAGACACCGGCCCTGATGGCTATGCCTGTCCTTGTCCGGCTGATGAAAAGATGAAGCCCTAGAATTGCGGTCAGTGCGAAGAGGAAGGCTCCCACGTCCAGAAGGCTTACACTGCTTCCGAAGAGAGTCACCACCTGTCTCCCGAAGAACTCGGGGAATGCGTAGAAGCGTGATCCTATGGTCGCGTAGACCAGGTTCTCCAGGAAGACAGCACACCCCATGGCGCTGATCATAAGGTAGAGCGACGGAGCCTTGCGCCTCCTGAGGCTTGAATAGGCCAGTTTTTCGTTCAGGACTGCAATTATCCCTGCTCCGGCTACGCTTCCCGCCAGAACAAGCCCGAAGCCGAAGTTCAGCTTTGTCGCGAGGGCAAGCCCCACGTATGCCCCCAGCATTATCACCGCGCCGTGGGCGAAGTTGCTGAAGTTAAGCACGCTGAAGACCAGGGAATAACCCACTGCCATCAGGGCGTAGATGCCGCCTATCGAAAGACCGGTGATCAGTGTTTGAAGGAACACTCCCTT
>CAZAMZ010000107.1:0-5800 GCA_964486375.1 uncultured Synergistaceae bacterium
AAACACCGGGTTCGTGGACCAGGCCGCGGTAGGCTTCGTCGCAGAGGATCCAGGCCCCGTGCTGACGGGCGATCCCTGCTATCTTATCCAGCATATTCCTGTCCATAAGGGATCCCGTAGGGTTGTTGGGGTTGTTCAGGCAGATCAGGTCCACTCCGCTTGCCGCCATCTTCCCGAGTTCGTCGGTATCGGGCAGCCAGGAGTTTTCGGGACGCAGCTGAAGGATGTCGACCCTCGCTCCGAAGGCTTCGGGAATACTGGTAAGCTGCTGGTAGGTCGGCCAGACGCTTATGACCCTGTCGCCGGGTTCGACCAGGGTGAAGAGGGCAAGGAAGTTCGCGGCTGATCCGCCGTTCATTACAAGTACCGTTTCGGGATCCCTGGCCTCGTAAAGGCCTGCGATAAGTCCCCGGAGCTTGTCGCTCCCCTTTATGTCCCCGTAGGTCATCCTTGTCCCCAGGAGGTTCACGATGATATCCTCCTTGTTTCCCGACATCTCCAGCAGTTCGTAGAGAACCAGCGAGTCCACGCATGTCTCGGCTATGTTGTTTACCGCAAGGGTTTCCCACCGGTTCATCCACTGTTCAACGCCAAAGGGTTCTATCTTCATCGATTAGCCTCCCGTAATTTCTTCCATGTCAGTCTATTCTACCTTGCACATTATCGTTTAAAAACGGTAATGACGATATTCATCGCTTCATCTGTGTGATTATTTTTGAGGTTGTTGTTTTGACAAATCTCTCCCTGGTTGGTATAATTGCTGTCGTGGCATTTATGGAAACCTTTTTTCCTATATGGAAACGGAGGTTGGGGATGAGCAGTCTTGAGAAGTCATTGATCATTCTGAAACGACTTGGAGATCCACCCTACGAACTTAGCCTTTCAGAACTCGCCTCTCACATTGGCATAGGAAAAAGCGGAACCTTCAAGCTTTTACATGTAATGAAAAACCACAACTTCGTGATTCAGGACACCTCCTCAAAGAAATATCACCTTGGGCCCATAATGCTCCGTCTAGGCAACGTTTACAGTCGTTTCAAGGGAATAGAGCAGATAGCAAAGCCCATTCTTTCTCACATTACCGAAAAATTCCAGGAGACCACATACATAACCATCTGGGAAGGAGACAGGGCCTTCCCGGCCTATAAGAAAAGCCTTAAAGGTGGCATTTACGAGTATAACGATTTTATCGGCATGAGCCTTTCGCTGAACGCCGGTGCCTCGGCCATGGTCCTTTGTGCCTTCCAGGATCCTGATCATATCCGGGAGATCCTGGGGTCGCTCAAACTCGAAAAGAGGACTCCCTTTACGGTAACCGACGTAGATCTTCTTATGGAAGAATTCAGCAGAATACGCGAGAGACGGTATGCCCTCGAGGACGAGATCTTCAGCCTTGGCGTGCTGTCCCTTGCAGTCCCTGTCTTCGACAGGGACAACAGCGTGTGGTCCTGCCTGGCTCTTGCGGCACCAAAAGCCCACGCTACTGAGCAGAACATTACGAAATGGATACAGGCACTCAGGGACGGTGCCGAAGAACTCTCGTACAACCTGCAATTCAGACATTGAGCAAAGGAAGGAGGGGGTCCGCAAAAACAGGAAAACTGATTCGGGTAAGGAATGGAAAACCAGAAAAAAGGAGAGATTGCCATGAAAAGGAGTATTGCGTTTGCCGTTTTAGCCGTCTTCGTCATGGGATTGCTCATTGTTTCCGGGGCGGCTACCCCAAGTCTCGCCAAAGACAAGCTGACCCTGAAGGTCGCAGGCATTTCCGCCCCGGAATACCGTGGAACCAGGTCACTATACACGATTAAGGACGCCGTGGAAAAGGGGACAGAAGGCAGGGTCATCCTCGACATCTTCCCGGCGAATCAACTGGGTGACTATACCCAGGTATTTGAAGAGATCCGGCGTGGAACGATCGAAATGGGGCTCATTTTTCTGCCTAGTCAGTTCGATGTAATGCTTGAAGTGGGTTCCCTCCCTTTCCTGGCCGAAACCGGAGAGGGAATGCAGGAACAGCTTTCTCCTGGCTCTTACGTCTACTCGATCATCGAAGATTCCCTTGACAGGCTGGGAGTAAAGCTTCTGAGGATCTACGGGGACGGTTTCGTGGGCGTCGGGCTTTCCAGGAGGCCAATAGATCCTGCAACGCCAGGCACGCCAAAGGACGCCATGATCAGGGTGGCTCCCCTTGCCGTTTACAAGGAAACGGCTGAAGACCTCGGATTCAGGACAGCCAGCATTCCCTACGCCGATACCTACAGTGCCATCCAGACCGGTGTCTGCGACGGGTGGATAGGGGGATCCTCCCAGATCAACTACCTGAGCTTCCGGGATGTGATCAAGTTCTACGTGCCTTATAATTGCCTCTTCGACCAGACAGCCTACATAATCGGCAAAGATGTATGGAACAAGATCTCCCCCGAGGATCAGAAGGTAATCATTGATGCAGTCAATGAGCAGGCAGACAAGAGTTTTGCCGACAGCAACTCCGAGGATCTGGAGTACCAGGGAAAACTCGCAGAGGCCGGAGTGGAGATAATCCCCATTTCCGAAAGCGAAATGGCGGAACTGGCGGATTACATTCGCGCAACCACCTGGCCCAAGCTGGAGAGCACCTACGGGAAGGAAACCCTGGACAAGATCAAGGAATCGTTGAAATAGACCATCCCTAACGCCGGGCAGGGATCTTCCTGCCCGGCTTTCTCAGGAGGGGTCATCGGTGAACCTTATCAAAACGGCAAAAAATTCTCTGTTATGGAGATCGATCCTGGGCCTGCAGCGTGTCCTTCTTGTAATCACCAGCCTTTTCGTAGTACTGATCATGTGCGCCGAAGTGGTTCTAAGGTATGTTTTCAAGTCCGACCTGTTCGGGATCGAAGAAATTGTAGTTATCGCAGCCTTCTGGCTCTATTTCATGGGAAGTTCCTACGGTGTGTTCGAAAAGAGCCACGTAAAGGCCGATATTATCCCCCAGATGCTCAAACCCAGGGCCAGGGCCTTTTTAAGCGTACTGGTTAATTTCACGGTCTCGGCCCTCTGCATCCTGTTCACGGTATGGGCTGTTGAGATGGTCCAGTACAGTATTACCTGGATGCCTCGTACAACCGGGTTGAGGATACCCATATTCATATCCCAGTCCTCCGTACTGCTGGGCTATGCCCTGATGTCGATGTACTCAGTAGTGTATTTCTTTGAGGATCTTATGGTTTTCATGTCCATGGACCGGGAAAGGCAGGCCTGAGATGAAGTATTCATATCATAGCTGTCCTGTTTTGCCGGGACTTGCTGCCGTTCCTGAACGTTCCGAACCGGCAGAGAACTGGGGGAAATGACCATGGCCATTACCATTGCCCTTCTTCTGATAATTGTAACCCTGCTGCTGGGGTTGCCAGTTCCATTCTGCTTCATGCTGTCAACGACCTTCATGGTGATCACCCATGGTTACGATCCTTCGTTCCTCCTTCCCTACGGGTTCAGCCAGATGAGCTCCATCGTCCTCCTTGCCATCCCGCTGTTCATCATGGTTGGCGGAATGATGGACAAGGGTGGGATCGGGACTTCTCTGGTGAATTTTGTGGAAATTTTCGTGGGTCGCATCAAGGGAGGCCTCGGGGTTGTAGCCGTGGTCTCATGTGCAGTGTTCGGCTCTATCTCCGGTAGCTGCGCAGCGACCCTGTCCTGCATAGGTTCCATAATGTTTCCAAGGCTCAGGGATAAGGGTTATCCAATGGGGCACAGTGCAGCCCTTGTCTCATGCGCTGCCCCGCTCGGGCTTCTGATACCGCCCAGTTCCCAGATGATCCTCTATGCCTGGGTGGGTCAGCAGTCAGTACTGGCATGTTTTCTGGCCACGGTAGGTCCCGGAATAGTGCTGATGATACTTTTGAGCATCCTGAACCTGATCATGCTGCGAAAGGATACCAACATAGAGGTAGCTCCTCCTATGACGGGAAGAGAGAAATTTGACATGTTCCGGGATCGGGGGAAAAGGGCAGCACCTGCCCTCTTCATGCCCTTTATCGTGCTTGGAGGGATCTACGGAGGGATCATGACGCCTACAGAGGCTGCCGCAGTGGCTGTTCTCTATTCGATCCCCGTGGGATTCTGGGTTTACAGGGGGCTAAACCGCGGCAATTTCATCGAGGTGATCATCGAGACCGCCACCACCACCGGGGTCGTTATGCTGATGATGTACTGCATAATGATGCTGAGCCGCATCTATGTCCAGGAGAGGCTTCCGGACATGATAATCAATACCCTTACGGCTGTATCAACCAACAGGTACGTGATACTTCTCATGATTAACATCTTCATGATAATCATTGGAATGATCATGGACGATGTCAGCGCCATGCTTCTGTGTACGCCCATTCTTCTTCCCGTGGTTACAACACTGGGGGTTCACCCTGTCCATTTTGCAGCGATCATTGGGACGAACCTGGGGATGGGGAACGTTACGCCCCCGACAGCCCCAACGCTCTATTTCGGTGGCCGAATGGCGAAAACACCGGTCTCGCAAATGATGAAACCTGCCCTGGTATTTATTGTCTTTGCATGGCTGCCGACGCTTTTGGCGGTGACATACCTGCCCGAACTCGCGCTCTGGCTGCCAAGGCTGGTTCTGGGCGGCCGATTCTAGGAGGTCATACTATGGAAGGAATGGATCATCTAAAAGACAAACCTGTAGCTGTACTGGGAGGAGGCGCTACTGCCCGCGGACATGCCGCATGTGCGGCCCTGGCCGGGCGAGAGGTCAGGCTTTATGAACTTCCCGAGTTTTTTGGTGGACTTGGATGCATCAAGGATAACAGGGAGATAAGGCTCAGTGGAATACAGGAGAGCCTTTACGGTTTCAAGCGGGAGGGCCTGGCTAAAATAGATGTTGTTACATCGGACATGCAAAAGGCGGTAAAAGGAGCCGGGATCATCGTTATCAGTTTCCCGGCAGTGGGTTACAAGGCCTTTCTGGAAAACCTTATTCCCCATCTTGAAGACGGAATGGCGGTTCATTTCACCACTGCCAATTTCGGGTCCCTTATCATGCGGAAAATGATGAGGGAGGCCGGATGCAACAAAAAGGTAGTGATCGGTGAATGGAGCAGCCAGCCCTACGGGATCAGGATAAAGGCAGCCGGAGGGCAGCAGATGCCTGAGGTCAGCGTTAATTACTGGGCTATTTCGCTCAGAGGGGCCGCTCTCCCCATGACGGATCAGGGAAAGTTTTTCGAGTCAAAAGAGTATCTCCCTTCTCTTGATTCGGTAGTCCATCCCGTCATGGGAGACACCGTAGCCGATATAGGCTTCAGCAACGTCAACCCGATCCTTCACTGTCCGGGAACTATCCTGGGAGTGGGGACCATGGAGAACTGGGGTGTAATATACGGCGAAAATAAATATGATTTTTCCATCTACTCCCATGCCTACTGCCCCTCCATATCCAGGGTCCAGCTTGCTCTTTACAGGGAGGAATGCGCCATCGCTGAAGCTATGGGTGTAGGGATACAGGAGTTCACAGAAGAGTCGTTCTTCTCCAGGTCCAACATCCTGGGTTCGGAACACATGGGGGAGAATTTCAAGGTCCCCTTCAACGAACAATACAAACTGGCGTTGGGAACCGGCCCATTTTCCATTTTCAATCGCTATATTACTGAGGACATACCTGTAGGCTGCCACATATTCTGGGAATTGGCCCGGAAATTCGGAGTCAGGGTTCCCGTTATCGAATCGATGATAACCCTGGCATCGATCATGACAGGAACAGATTTCTGGGAAAAAGGAGTAACACTGGACGATCTTG
>CAZAMZ010000108.1:0-5751 GCA_964486375.1 uncultured Synergistaceae bacterium
ACATCTTTTTATTACACCTTGACAGGAGGATCCAATGGCAAAGATCGGCTCCTTTGAATTCAGCCTCCGGGAGTTCGGGGGATCCCTGGGCGACCTGGGGACCCTCCTCCCCCTGGCAGTGGGATACATCACCGTCTGCGGGGTGGACCCTGCGGGCATGCTGGTGTTCCTGGGGCTGGCAAACATCATCACAGGGGTAATTTACAGGCTTCCCATGCCGATAGAGCCCATGAAGGTCCTTGCCGTCATGGCAATTGCCCAGGCATGGTCTCCCGGCCAGGTCTACGCATCGGCCTTTGCAATGGGCATTACCTGGCTTTTGCTGGGGCTGTCCGGGGCGATCAACTGGATAGCTGACCACACACCTCACTCCGTAATAAGGGGGATACAGTTCTCGCTCGGCATCCTGCTTGCGATGCAGGGTTTCAGGATGATCGAGGGCGCATGGCTTCTCGCCGCAGTTTCGATCGTCATTATCCTCATACTCAGGAACAACAGGTTTGCCCCCGCCTCGCTGGTACTGGTAGCAGGGGGCATATTCCTCATGGCTTTCAGAGGTGACCTTTCAAACATCCAGCCTGTTTCCCTTGCCCTTCCGTCGCTGCTAAAACTCGACATGAGCCTTCTATGGCCCGCCATGAGGGACGGCGGGTTCTCCCAGATACCACTGACCGCAACCAATGCCGTCATTGCCACATCGGCCCTCATATCAAAATACTGGCAGGACCGCAGCGTATCGGTCAGGCAACTCTCCCTGAACATGGGCATCATGAACCTCCTGGGCCCCTTCATCGGAGGCATACCCCTGTGCCACGGGGCTGGAGGCCTGGCAGGACAGTACTATTTCGGGGCCCGTACAGGCGGGGCGAACATAATCGAGGGCTCGCTGGAAATATTGCTCGGGATATTCCTTTCCGGGTCCATAGCATCCATGTTCAGGTCATTCCCGATGGCGATCGTCGGGGCAATGATGATTATGGTGGGAATAGAACTGGCCAAATTCCTGGAATCCGTCAGATCTTCCCGGGACTGGATCGTAATAGGGGCAACAGTTGCTTTCTCTATATACTTCAACATGGCGGCAGGGTTCGCTGCGGGGCTTGCAGTTTCGTGGATCATAGGGCGGCTGCAAAGAGCAGGCCTTTAAAATATGGGCAACAGGTCATATTTGATAAGTCACTTGCTGTGTGATAAAATTTTTATGCAAACAAGAAGACAAACCCCTATGGGTATTTGAGCGGAGGTGGATAATATGAAACTCAGCGCACGAAACGCACTCAAGGGCAAGGTCAAAGAGATAAAGGCGGGAGCTGTGAACACCGAGGTCATAGTCGAACTCAAGGGCGGAGAGGAAATAGTCTCCATGATCTCAAAGGATTCCGCCGAGAAACTGGGCCTCAAGGCGGGCAAGGAAGTCTATGCCGTCATCAAGGCTTCCAGCGTGATGATAGGCACTGATTAGGGGAAAGGGTCCACAATATATACGGGAGCGCCCCTGGGGCGCTCCTTTTTTGCTTTTGCAATATGGCGTTCGTAGTTTATACTTTTAAGAAATAGCTCGTTTCTCCGAGCCGGTTACCCTAAAGGATTTTGATCCCAGGGGGGCCGGACGTCAGGGTGTGGCTGGAAACGGCTGCGCCTCCCTTTTGGAAAGGAGGAACAGGAACATTGTATAGTGCACTGTCGAAGTGCTCTTGTAAAATTTGTTTTGTCCTTCCCTCGATAGCCACGTGGAGAGCACCCTGATGATTCTTTCATGCGTGATCGCCGACAGTTCTCTGGATCGCCAGAACCAGTACGCGGTGGCTCTTTCCAGGTCGCAGAACCTCCGGCTGAGGGAGACAGTTACCAGCGGCCGTGAACTGGAGGATTGCCTCCAGCGCGGCAATGTACACCTGGTCCTGCTGGACATCTTTATCGAAGGATGGGACGGGCTGAACTCACTGAGGGAGGCCCGGACAAGGTTTCCCAGCATAGACTGGCTGATACTTTCCAACGGGGTAGACCCTGACATTGTCCGCGGATGCATTTGCCTCGGCGTCTTCGACTATCTGATCAAACCCTTCTCAACAGATCGCCTGGAGCGGGCCCTGGTCACCTACTACCAGTATCACCAGGGGCTGACCCAACGGACCAACCCATGGCGCCAGAAAGACCTGGATCAGATCACCGGTCTGAGGGGAAGATCCCACGATGGTTTCGAAGAATACCCCAAAGGCATCCAGGTGAAGCTGATGGAACGCCTGCACTCATGTATGGCGGAAAGCGGCAAGGCACTGTCTGCTTCTACGGCCGCGACCCTTGTGGGTGTGTCCCGTTCTACGGCAAGGCGCTATCTGGAATACCTGGCTGCCAGCGGCCAGGCCTCTTTCGAATACGACATCAGCAGCGTAGGCCGCCCTGAAAAACTTTACAGGCTTATCCTTTGACGGATAACCTCCTTTCATGAAGGAAGCCTTGCAAACTCGCATTCGGGGAAGTTGCAGGCAACGCACCTCCTGCAAAGACCGCCTTCGCCCCAGAGGGAGATGTCCAGGTCGTTCCCCGAACCGGCAAAGATCGCTATCAGAAGGCGGTCAAGGGCTGTCCGCTCATCGTGGGCAACACAGGCCGGGGCTCCGATTATCCATGATCGGTCCTTAACGGCAAGCATCAGGTTCGATCCCGGGATCATCGGGATACCACGGAAAAGAACCTTGTCAGAGACGGTCTCTATTGCCTGTGGAGTTCGGTCATCGGCATCGATGCTCATCCCCCCGGTACAGATCACAATGTCGGACCCACTCTCAAGCAGTTCATTGATCGCGTGGGCAATATCCTGTGATCTGTCACCACAGAGCCTCTGGCCGGAGAAACTTCCTCCGAACTCCCACAGCTTCCTCTCAAGTTTTTCACGGAATGAATCTTTTACCAGGCCCTCAAGGATCTCCTGGCCCGTTGAAACAAGTCCGACCCTTCTGTGGAGAAAGGGCATCAGGGTAAAGGGCGAAGCGGCTTCTAAAGCCCTGTCAAGGGAATCTTTTTTCAGGCACAGGGGAAGGATCCTGAAAGCGGCCACCACGCTCCCGGGTCCCACAACGGAGTTACAGTGAGTGCAGGCCAGGGACCATTCTCGGTCTTTGTTTATCCTTCTTACCGCCTCGGGGTCAAAATGGACAATTCCCCTCCCCGTGGAGACCAGCCTGCATCTTCCCTCCTCGGGCCCCGAAATCTCGAACCCTTCGCCGGCAAGGGCTTTCGCTAGGCTCAAGGCTGCCTCGTCCTCGTGCACCTCGTCGGGATCAAGATGAATAATGGAAAGATTTCTCCGCCCCATCTCCCTGAGAACGGGAAGATCCTCGGGCTGCAGAATATGCCCTCTCCTGAATCTCGCCCCCTTGATCCCCTTTTCGGCATCGATCTTTGTAAGGTCATGGGCAAGGGCATGTCCAAGAGCCTCTTCAACAGGTATCGATCTCAGATCCACGGCCTACCCCTCATTTCCGGAAATTCCGATCGGAAGATCAGGGAAAAGAGGCCCTGCTTCCCTCGAATAGGAACTTCTGAGACTCGCAATATCCGCTCCCCTTCTGACCGCTATTATCTCGGCAAGAATTGACACGGCTATCTCTTCAGGAGTCTCGGCCCTGACAGGAAGCCCCACCGGCTGGAAGATCCTGTCCAGATACTCCCTGGAAACGCCCTGCTTTATAAGGCTATCCCTGACATAGGATATCTTCTTCCTGGATCCGATCAGTCCCAGGTAGGCCATCGGCTTACCTTCAAGTATGCGGACCACTTCCGTATCCAGCGAGTGTCCCCTGGTCACTACGACGACGTAGGAAGATTTATTTAGTCTGACGCCATCGTCAAAAGCTTTATCCAGAGGACTGGCTACCGTTTTGCCCCAGGGTACTGACTCCGGATTGGCGAACTCTTCCCTTTCATCCCAGACGATGACCCGGAACCCGGCATAATATGCAGCCCTGGCAACCGCTTTGCCGACATGTCCGGCCCCGAAGACAACTACTTCTGCCTCCCTGCCCAGAGGTTCTATAAGGATCACCGATTCCCCTCCGCATACTGCCTCGCCGCCGCTTTCTTCGTTCCGCAGCACTGCCTTGTGAAGAACCGGCCCCGAACCTGATCGGAGGAGCTCCAACGCTTTCCCCGTGACAGCGTATTCGAGTGGACCTCCCCCGACTGTTCCTGCGATGGATCCGTCAAGCCGGACCCACATGGAGGCTCCAAGATCACGCGGGGTGGATCCTTCAGAACCTACTACAGTACAAAGCGCTCCGGCTCCGCCAGATTCAAGTTCTTCATGCACGGACTTCAACAATGCTCGATCCAAGATTCTCTTCTCCCTTCATCTCCTCGAGAAAGATCAATTCTATCGCCCCGGGTGGAATGGCAAAATGCACCTCTTCACCCGGGCGGAAAATCTCTGAATGGGACCCCGTTTCCCTCTGTTCTATCTGCCAGTGTCCGCGAGGGGTCCGGACATGCAACCTGAGGGCCCCTCCGTCAAGCAGCACCTCCTCGACCTTTCCGGAAAAGGTGTTCCTGGAAAGTTCGCTATCCACGGGCATACGGGGGTCAAGGAACCTGACCCGGTCAGGCCTCACGAAAGCGATAGCCGGACCTGGGCCTGATACTTCTTTAAGTGCCAGGTCACCGGAAGCCCAATGGAATGAGGGGAACCCTTCATTGCAGAAACGGACATCGCCCTGGAAAACATTTCCCCAGCCCATCATCTTCCAGAGATCGACCCGGCCTTTGCCTCTGATCAGATCGCTGATACGGTTTGAACCTGTCAGTTTGCCCTTCTCGATAAAGAAAACTTTATCGCCAAGAGCACATATATCCTCCACCTGGTGTGTTACATAGAGTATTGGGACTCCTGTCTCGGCGTGAAGTTTGCGCAACTCCCTTCTAAGGTTCCGCCTCAAAGGACCGTCGAGGGCACTGAAGGGTTCGTCCAGCATAAGCATTTCAG
Organism: uncultured Synergistaceae bacterium; assembly: GCA_964486375.1. Taxonomy (GTDB): domain Bacteria; phylum Synergistota; class Synergistia; order Synergistales; family Thermovirgaceae; genus UBA4066. The sequence continues at coordinate 4,979 of CAZAMZ010000108.1, forward strand.
GTTCGTTGGCAAGAGCTCTCGCCAGGGCTACGCGTTGTCTCTGACCTCCCGATAGCTGGGATGGGTAACGGTTCTCCAGGGATTCAAGACGGACCCGGGCAAGCCATTCCCGCGCGATGGATGCCGCTCTTCCTTTTTTTGTCCTTTCGCAGCCGAAAAGAACATTTTCAAGGGCGGTCAAGTGGGGGAAAAGCGCCAGGTCCTGGAACAGAAGCCCCATTTTCCGCCGGTGCGGGGGCTCGCATATGCCTGCGCCCGAATCCAGCAGGACACGTCCGGACAATGCAATTCGTCCTGACCGGACATTTCGCAAACCCGCAAGACAACGCAAAGTGATGCTCTTGCCAGACCCGCTGGGGCCGAAAAGAACCCCTATCTCCCTGCCGAGCCTTAAAGAGACATCAAGGTGAAAGTCGCCTATCCCCTCGCTTATCTGCGCATCAAGCAAGGCGTTCATGGGCTCCGGCCTCCAGTCTGCGCACCAGGCAAAGGCTGGCGATCCCCACTCCCACCAGGAGAAGGGCGGCCAGGTGGGCCCTGGCAAAATTCAGTGATTCCACCTGTCCATAGATATACAGGGGGAGGGTCTGGGTCCTCCCAGGAATGTTCCCTGCCACCATCAACGTAACGCCGAAATCGCCCAGGGCCCTGGCCGAGGAGAGAGCTAATCCTACCAACAGGGTTCTTCTGGCCAGAGGGAGGGTCACGCGCAGGAAAACCTCCCAGGGCCTTCTTCCAAGGGTCAGGGCCGCCTCCTCCAGTTCCCTGTCCAC
>CAZAMZ010000109.1:0-5724 GCA_964486375.1 uncultured Synergistaceae bacterium
AAACCGCACCTCCATTTTCATGCTTATGACCCGGGAAACCCGGGTCATTGATCCTTGAAAGTATGCTCCATCTGCGATTTTTTGTTAATTTTTTCTGGTTTTACGCAATACTACAAATACTATATGTGAAAAAAATCCCTTGTCAAGTGGTCAGTATTATGTATACCCCCCTTATAATAATTGAACAAATCCCGATCATTTGTTCCAATAAATCAGGGCGGTGACTACCTCGCCCTGTTCAACTTCCTTTTTTTCAGATATAATATTGTCTGTTTTTGCCAAGTTTCAATATTTGGAAATTAACTTTCGCGGTTCCACGGTTCACGGTTTCTACCTTCCACATCCACCACGGCCAAGCCCTGATACGGTCATCACCTCTACCTGGGATGACCATAAAAAACCGGTTTGTTCTACCCGGACAACATCATCAAGGAATTCCATCCCTTTCGGGATCCAGACGGTAATACCCTGGTCGCTGAGCTTTTCAAAACCGTCTTCTACGGGAGGCTTGCCGCTCTCGACGAGCGCGGCGTTTCGGGCCGCTCAACCGCCACCCAGTCTTGTCACGATAATGTGACCTTCACCACCCGTAGACATTATCTTGTTTCTGGCTTTTTCGCTGATCTCAAGTTTCAGATCCTTTTTCGACATACCTGATCCCCCCATAGAGAATTACTTACTAGATAGCGCGTTCATTATACCCCACGGTTGTATAAACGCCAAGCCCTTCTGGAAAGAAAATCCATAAAATCCCTCGGGGGGACAGCGAGAAACCTTTTCGATGAGAGGTGTTCCAACGGTATCCCCATCCCCCTGAACTCGATGCTTCTTGAGTGAAGCATCGGTCTCTGGACACCAAGAATTCTCATTTCTGCGTTTATCTTCTTGTCTCCGTATTTGATGTCACCGATAAGGGGGTGCCCGATGGAAGCAAGGTGGACCCTGGCCTGGTGCGGCCGTCCTGTGAGAAGTTCCACCGAGAGGAGGGATACCGAGCTGTCACCCTCGACCTTCCTGAACCTGGTAAGGGCTCTCTGTCCCTTCTCCGTGTCGACTTCGACGATATTATCTTCGCCCGCTTTGTGCAGAGGGGAGTCTATCTCACCTTCAAGGGGTGTTTCACCAGCCACGATTGCCAGGTACATTTTTCTCACTTCGCCTTTCCGCCACGCTTCGTGGAGGGTTCTCAAGGCAGTGCCGTTAAGAGCAAGGGCCAGGGCGCCCGATGTGTTCCGGTCCAATCTGTGGACAGGGGTAGGCAGGAATGAACTATCCTTCCAGTCCAGAACGGCTGCAGTTCTGGAAATAGCGCTCTCTCCTCCCCTGGTATCGGGTTGGGATAGCAGGTTCCACGGCTTGTTGACTATGCAGATGTCGTTGTCAGCATAGATCACCTCAATATCGGACCCTCCCGTCCTGCCTCTTGCCGGGAGGCGATCTTCCTGCTGAATTTCGCTGTCTTCCCAGGGTACTTCTACGATGCTCCCACCCATGACACGGGTCGAGCATTCTACCATCTTGCCGTCAACTCTTACCATGCCTTTCCTGAAGGATTTCATCAAAGCGCTTAAGGGGAGGTCGGGCCACTTCTTCCTGATTATCTTGTCGATCCTTCTTCCTTCGTCATGTCCGGTTACCCTGAAGGTTTGAACCATTTCACTCCTCACCTCTTTCAGCAAGGCCGTGTCTCCAGAACCTTCTCCCGGCGGATGGGTGAAAATCTGAAATGGAAGGTTCGCCGTTCCCGCTCTCAGGAAAGTCCTCCCAACAGAACATAATAAAATTCAACTCATCGGAAGAGGATACCACCATTGCTTCGGGGGTTGCTGGAAGAACTGGAGAGCCGTACTCCTTGCGTCCATGATGGCTTACAAGAATATGGCCTATGGCAGTCTCAAGTTCACCGTCAAGTTCGTGCTCCCTTGCGAGGCATGAGAACCTTGAGAATCCAAGGGCGATGTGATCGATGACGGTTCCCGGGACTGTCATTCCCGGAAATGGGTCAAGTTTGTAGGAGTCGATCTTTCCCAGGTCATGAAGAAGCGCCCCCGCAGTAACTACATCCAGGTCCACTTCTGTTCCTGATCGTATGTAAACCTCGGCAAGAGCCCTGGCGCTTCTTGTCACCGCAAGGGTGTGTTCGAGCAATCCGTGAACATAGGCATGGTGGTGGGTCACAGCTGCCGGGAGTTCACGGAAGCTTTTCCAGAGATCCCCCCTGAAAACCTTTTCAAGAAATTCCCGGATCTCAGGTCTGCAGGAACTCACCATTTCCAGGAATTCCTGTTCCATAAGTTCAACCGGAACAGGGGAGGACTGGATGAACCCGCTTATGGGAAATCTTTCAGGGTCAAGCAGGAAAATCTCCGAGAACTGGAACTGCTGTTTCCCACGGAATTCTGAGACCGTACCCATGGCTCCAACGGGAGCGCCAACGAAAAGCCCGGTTGCAGCCTGTGATGAAATGTCAACCGGCTTTCTTTCACCGTTCCTTGCGTCCCACCATTTCCCGTCGGACCAGACCTTTGCATAGACAGACCCTTCCGAATCAACAATGGCAACTTCCCAGAAAGGCTTGTTGTTCTTGTCGGCCCTCGGTTTTATCTGCTGGACCACTCCAAGGATCTTGAATCTTTCTCCGGAGGAGAGAGCTTTCAATTGAGAGCTTGAAAAAGATTGTATCTCGACCAAGTCTATCCCCCCAAAAATGTCTGCTGAACTGGTCTCAGGCAAAAAAGGAGACATCAATAAACTTTTTGTCAAAAGAAACCTGCGGACCTGCTTCACTTTTCTGATTCAGGCACCATATTTCGCAAGCCTTCCGGCATGGGCCAGAATAAGTCCCATCAGTTTATAGGCATGCATTATCCCCAGGCTCCCCCTTGCACAGGCCCTTTCACCGAAAGAGGCAGCACTGTCAGGTCGTACGTGCGGACTGGAAAGCAGCAACGGTGACGGGTGCCACGAATGGGAGGCAAGAACGCTGGGGGTGCTGTGGTCTCCTGTTACAACAAGAACATCGGGTTTAAGCATAAGGACATCAGGGATAAAGCCGTCTACCCTTTCTATTACCTCCCTTTTTGCTTCGAAATCACCGTCCTCCCCGCGGCTGTCGGTATATTTCACGTGTACGAAAAAGAAGTCGTAAGGTTCCCAGTTGGACTTAAGGGCGTTAAAAAGCCCCTCTATGGTCTTGCCGGCCTCGACGACCTCCATGCCCACTATTCTTGCAAGCCCCCTGTACATCGGGTAGGTCGCGATAGCAGCCGAACGCATTTTATAAAGTTCCGTGAAAAGAGGTATCATCGGGGTTCCGGAAACACCCCTGAGCAGACAGCCATTGGCATTGGTTTCATCGGTCAGTATCTCCCTGACTCTTTTTACCAGAAAATTGATGACCCTTGCGGTCTTCTCCCCGGATGGAGCCAGTGGCCTGGACCAGGTCATCGGTCTGCCTTCTACCTGGGGGTCAGCGTCAGAGACTCTGTCGTCAAGTCCTTCTCCTGAAAAGATGACGGCAAAACGGTGCTCAATGCCAGGATAGAAACGGATCTTTACCCCCTCGATATCGTGTATCTTTTCTCTGAGAATATCTACTATCCTCGAACTGTCGGCAGTTCCTATCCGGCCTGCACGACGGTCCAGAATGGTTTCACCTTCACCCCAGGTGCAAAAATTGCCCCTGGCGCAGATGTCACCGGGCATAACCTCCGCCCCTACTCCCATGGCCTCCAGTATGCCCCGGCCTATCAAATACCTCCTGGGATCATAACCAAAAAGGGCCAGGTGGCCCGGGCCGCTCCCTGGAGTGATGCCTGTATCGACCATCTCCAGCATCCCTGTCTCGGAGCGGGAGGCGAGAAGATCAAGGTTGGGAGTTGATGCGGATTCCAGCTCGGTCATCCCCTCAGGAGAAGGCAAGCCTCTAAGCCCGTCCAGGACCAGCAGGACCATTTTCGTTCTGTTCTCTACCGAAAGACTTTTCAGCATTTCAAGACGGTCCATGTTCTTATCCCACCTTCGGGGTTTCCCCCGACGTAATTTTGACAGGTCCGGAGTCAGACAACCTGTTTGCTCCCCCTTGCCTCCTGCGGGTAATATAATAAGCCATTTTGCTGTTCCATTTCTTTCCCCGACAGGCACAATATCGGTATTACCGCTACAAGGTGGTGAGAATGTTGCGGAAAACTTTTTTCCCGGTCATTCTGTTCGTTCTCCTGGCATCGTATTCTGCCTCACCTGTTCTGGCCTCGATACCTCCCGGGACCGTAGATTCAGTATGGGCTGAACTGACCGTTGCTGCCGGGCTGTCCGAGGCCGGGCAGGTGAACATAGAACAAAAGGAAGAGCCTAATGCATGGGTCTCTTTCAGCATGAACAAGTTCTCGGTACATGCTACCACAGGATTGTTAAAGACCCTCAGGGACAAAAACGAACTGGCCGGGGTACTTGCTCACGAGATCGGGCACATACAACTGGGACATTATAATGATACCCTGAAAAGGAACCTGGTCTGGCTTCTCCTGTACAAGGCTTTGGGGGAAAAGAAGCTGGGCGGGGTCGATGTTGTCGGCACGGGTATGGTGCTGGCGGAAGCCGGGTTCAGCAGGGAACAGGAGATAGCGGCCGATGACTACGGTGTTGCCCTGGCCTCAAGGGCAGGTTATGACCCCTGGGGACTATACAATGCATTTCAGAGCATGGTAAAGGCAGGCTTCAAAACAACGCCAAGCGGTTTCAATTCCCATCCGCCTACGGAGCGGAGGCTTGCCCATATCAAAGCCACTACGGAAAGGATAGCCGCGGATAAATAAAAGGAAGGCCCCCGCAATAATGATATACAATAGGGGGAGGGTCAGGTATTTAGTCCCTGCCCATTTTGCTTGAAAACGGGGGTCGAAGGAATGACAGGTGAGTTCGAACCTCAATTCAGCCTTGCCGCAAAAAGCATTAGGCCATCTCCCATAAGGGAGATGCTTCACATGGTCAGACGCCCTGGAATGATCTCCTTTGCAGGTGGAATGCCGGATCCGGAAATATTCCCGGTGGAACAGTTCCAGGAGGCTGCATCGATCATCACCAGGGAGGGGAAGGACATCCTTCAGTACGGGACTACTGAAGGATACCCCCCGTTAAAGGAATTCCTGGCCGACTGGACTTCCCCCCGAATGGGCAGAAAGCTTCTTCCTGAGGAGATACTGATCACTACAGGATCTTCACAGGTGATCGACCTTCTCTGCTGGGCCATGATAGACAGGGGGGACCATGTCATCTGTGAAGAACCGACATTCCTGGGGGCCACCGGCACCATGTACAACCACGGGGCAAGTTTCCTCACAGTGCCTTGTGACGGGAACGGAATGATGGTCGAACTCCTTCCGGGGATTATTGAAAAGACAAGGGCCGAAGGCGGCAGGATCAAATTCATATACACTATCGTAAACTTTCACAACCCTCTGGGATGTGACCTGTCGCTCGAACGAAGGATCAGACTGCTGGAAATTGCTAAAAAGTACGGAATTCTGATCCTTGAGGATGACCCTTACGGTTATGTGCGTTTTGAGGGCGATGAAATTCCATCTGTTTTTTCCCTGGACAAGGAAAACCTCGTGCTGTATTCCTGCAGTTTCTCCAAGATCCTTGCTCCCGGCACCCGGGTCGGATGGTGCGCCGGGCGCGAAGACCTTATCCGCAAGCTGGCGATATTCAAACAGGGAACCGATA
>CAZAMZ010000110.1:0-5723 GCA_964486375.1 uncultured Synergistaceae bacterium
CTCATGCAAATGCTTTCAGGACTCATCCGTCATCTGAAAAACCGTAACTGACCAGTCGCAAGTCTTTTTTGTCACTAAGGTTTTCCTGATCCCTGGTCACGCGTCACTCTTTTGGTTTTTCGGTTCCCGGTTCCCGAGTTACGAGTTACGAGTCACGAGTCACGCGTTACGCCTTTGTTTTACGGTTTCCGAGTCACTAGTCACGAGTCACGAGTCACGCTTTGTGTTTCACGTGAAACAAACATCTCCGGCTACCGGGAGGGGGAGTGTCTTTGGAACAGCTTTTCGCACCCTGGCGCATGGCATACATAGATTCCGCAGACAAGCAGGAGGGCTGCATCTTCTGTGATTTCCCGAAGGAGAACAGGGACAGGGAGCGGCTGATCCTGGCCAGGGGGAAGAACGTTTTTGTGATACTTAACGCCTTCCCCTATAATCCCGGTCACCTCATGGTTGCGCCATACAGGCATGAGGGGGTATACGAAAACCTTCAGGAGGAGGAATTCCTGGAGATGCACCGTTACGGGCAGAAATGTGTTATTGCCCTGAAAGAAGCTATGGAACCCCAGGGTTTCAACATGGGTATCAATATCGGAAAGATAGCCGGTGCCGGTTTCGCCGGACACGTCCATCTTCATGTTGTCCCCCGCTGGAACGGTGATACAAACTTCATGCCTGTCATAGGCGAAACCAAGGTTCTTCCCGTATCCCTTCACGAGACCTGGGAAAACCTGAAAAAGGTCTGGGAGGCTCATGCCTGGTAGGGACGAGTTCCATGAACCTGCCTCTTTCGGGGAAGCAGAGATAAAGGAGAAGCGTTCCATCTTCATCGGCAGGGCGTTTCGTGCGGAAACAGAGGAGGAAGCACGGGAACGGATCCGGGAGATATCCCGAAAGCAGGCCGACGCCAGCCACAACTGCTGGGCCTACAGGGTCGGATTTCCCAATACTGTCGAATATTATTCTGATGCCGGGGAACCCTCCGGAACAGCGGGGAAACCGATCATGGGGGCCATCCTGCGTGCTGGCGTTACCAATATCGTTGTAATTGTTACAAGGTATTTTGGCGGCACCAAACTGGGCGTCAGGGGCCTGATCGAAGCTTACGGGAAGTGCGCATCACTGGCCCTTGATGCCGCGGGAAGAAGGTGCCGCATCAGATCCCGCCGGGCCTTTGCTGAATGTTCTTACGAGCACGCCCAGGCGATAATCCGCCAGTTGGAGGAGTTCGGTATACCGGGAGAGGGTATTGTCCCAGAATGGGGCTCTACAGTCCGGCTTGCCGTTGAGATTCCTCTTGCTCTGGCTGAGGGCTGCGAGTCTTTTTTCGAAGGCTACGCAGAGAGGGGGTTCATCTCCTGCTGGGGATGGGGAAAATAGACCTGGAGGCGATATAGGATGCAGTTCTATGATGACCATTCGTCATTCAGCGAGAAACTCCGGCACCCTGTAAGCAGAAGCCTGCTCCGCGATATTTCCGATGATGAGCTGCGGGCGATGGCTGCCCATGAACTGGTTCCCAACAACCAGGGTTCTTCGCTCTACGTGACCAGGATACGTTCCAGGAGCGGAGCTTTCACCGATGTGGCCTATGATATTGATGAAGGCCTTGTGGCACTGCTTGAACAGGTATGGGGTTACCTGAGATGGCAGCAGATGATCCGGGTGACGGCAAGGATAGGCTCTCCGGATCGCCAGCCCCTTTTCTCCAACCTTTACGTAACACGCAGGTACGCCAGGATAGCCCAGATGTTCGCCATGAATTTTTCCGTGGAACTGGACCAGGATTACGCAGACATAGCTACTGTTGTCGTTCCCGAATGGCATCAGCGCAAGATAATTGTCATGCCCCGGCAAAGGGTCACCTATATTCTTGGGAGCGATTACTACGGGGAGGCCAAGATGGCCATGCTCAGGATGGCCATGCACCTTGGAAGGGAGACCATGAACGCCCTGGGCCTCCATGCGGGCAGCAAGGTGATCCGGGTTAACACTCCCCGTGGACTGGAGGAGAAGGGAGTGCTTGTCTTCGGCCTTTCGGGAACGGGCAAGACCACCATCACGATAGCTGATCACGACCTTGCTTCCCCTGAGGGGGTTGAGGTACTTCAGGATGACGTCAACATCCTTCTCCCCAACGGCAGCGCCCTGGGCTCGGAGGCCAACTTCTACATCAAGACCGACAATGTGACCAGACAGCCTGCCCTTCTTTGGGCAGCAAGGGACAAGAAAGCCCTTATCGAGAACTGCTGGGTTGACGAGGACGGGGAGATCGATTTCGACAACCACGCCATAACGACCAACGGAAGGGCCGTAGTCCCCCGCGAGATCATTCCCAACACTTCAGACAGGATAGACCTGGAAAGGGTGGATTGCCTTCTCTTCAATATGCGCAGGTATGACCTGCCCCCCATCGGCCGCCTCGTCTCTGCGGAGCAGGCTGCCGCGTATTTCATGCTGGGTGAATCGACCATAACCAGCGCAGAGGATCCTTCAAGGGTCGGACAGGCAAAACGGGTTCCCGGTTTCGACCCCTTTATAATCGACAACCCTCACGTCAACGGCAACAGGATCCTTCGTATCCTGAGGGACAATCCCGGGATCAGGTGCTATGTCCTGAACACCGGAAGGATCGGAGGCAAGGAAGGGGCCAACATAACAGCGGATGTGACATGCTCTGTCATCAGGGGAGCCATGAGGGAAACCCTGGAGTGGCGCTATGACGACATACTGGGTTACGAGATACCGAGACACCTCGAGATGGAAAGATCCACGGATTTTGACCCATACACCTGTTATGCCCGGGAACAGTATGCGGAAATGATAGGGAATCTTCGCAAGGAACGCCGGGAATACCTTATGCAGTTCAAGGGCCTGGCCCCCGAGATAGTGGATGGGGTTTAGGAGGGGCAAGTTTGAAGGGAGGAAAAACCCGAACCCAAGACCAGGGCATCTCACCACAGACAAGGTGAGAAGGTTTGGGTTCTTCAAAAACCAGATCCAGATTCCTCGTCGCTTCGCTCCCGCAGAAGCGGCGGGACCTTGTCCTCGGAATGAAAAACAGGACCTTGCCCATCGGTTTCCGAGTCACGAGTCACTAGTCACGCGTTACGCCTTTGCCCTCCGGCTTCCCTTGTCTTTCGTCTAGCTGGGCTGTACAATCCCTCCGTGTGAAATATGTCAACCTTCCCAAAAAACGGTTGACAATGAAGGAGGCAGGCAATGCGATTCCCGGCAAAGACCATGACTTTAACGGCACTTTTTGCAGTCCTTACAGCGGTGGGGGCCTTCATAAGGATACCTTTCCCTCCTGTTCCGATAACACTTCAGACCTTTTTTGTATTTCTGTCGGGGACGCTCCTTGGTTCCAGGTCTGGTGCACTGGCCCAGTTGCTCTATGTTGGAATGGGCCTTATTGGGATCCCTGTCTTTACCGGCGGTGGCGGCCCCCAGTATGTTCTTCACCCAACTTTTGGATATCTCCTCGGCTTCATTGCCGGTGCATGGACCATAGGCTTTATATGTGAAAGGTTTGAAAAACCCTCCTTCAAAATATACCTGGCCGCCTGCCTTGCGGGTACGGCAGTTATCTATGCTTCGGGCGCCTCTGTCCTGTTCTTCAACCTGAACTATGTAGCCGGCAAGGAGACTACGCTGAAACAGGTCTTTGAATTCGGGGTAATACCCTTCATAGCAGGTGATATCCTCAAAATGTCAGGCACAGCAGCCCTTGCGTCCAGGATCGGTCCCCGACTCCGCCAGATCCAGAGATGGTCCGGTGCCTCACAGGGCCGAAAGAACATCTGATCCGATGCGGGGATGTCAACCCGGGACAGGGGCGCTACAATTGAAGAGGTAACAATCGTATTTTCTGTCATATCCCGGGGGGTTTTGCCTTGATACATCACAGTTCCATCAGCAAACCCAGGAACGTTGCGCTGATGCTGGTCCTTTACGCGGTCTGGGGTTCCGTCTTTCTCGCAAACCGGTTCTCTCTTGAGAGTTTTCCTCCTTTTATGCTGAATGCGATCCGGTTCCTATCGGCGGGGATCTTCCTCTATATACTTCTCAGGGTAAAGGGGGAGGAAGGTCTTAACCTTCGGGGCTGGCTCGAATCCTTCCTTGTGGGGGGCATGCTATTCATCGGAGGTGCCGGTCTTTTGTGCGTGGGGCAGCAGTGGGTTGCCTCGGGGCTGTCGGCGACGCTGCTGGCCACAACTCCGTTGTGGACGGTTCTTTTCGTGGGGATATGGGACAAACTGCCTTCGCCCATGGAATGGGCTGGAATGGTTATCGGGATCGGTGGTGTTGCCCTTCTCAATCTTGAGAAGGGGATAAGCGGCAATCCCCTCGGAGCGGTGGTGATACTGACTGCCTCCGTTGTTTGGGCCCTGGGCTCGGTAATGAACAACCGTTTCAAGGAACTGGGGAAACCCATCGCATCGGCCACGGAGATGATAGCCGGAGGGATCCTTCTCCTGATCATTTCAGTAACTGCAGGCGAGAGGATCTCCTGGCCCATTGCCCCCAAGGCTGTTTGGGGGATGTTCCACCTTGTGGTCTTTGCTTCGATCATAGGCTTCACCCTCTACCGGTTCATGCTTCGGACCGTCAGGCCTGCCCTGGCCACAAGCTATACGCTGATCAATCCCATCATTGCGACGGTTCTCGGGGCCCTTTTTGCGGGTGAAAGCGTCTCACTGATCGCCGTTGCGGCCATCGCCGTGGTGCTTGCGGGCGTCGCACTGGTTTTCAGGGCAAGGAACCTTTGAGGAAGGGGTGAAAGGAATGAGCCTTTCCAATATTGCTGACAGGATCTCCCTTGGGAATCTTGTGGTCCTTTCAGGGGCGGGAATGAGCACTGCATCGGGGCTTCCGGATTTCCGGGGAAGGGATGGCCTCTGGAAACAGAAGGACCCCCGGCTGCTCGCATCCATATCGGCCATGGAGAACAACCGCGACGAGTTTGTCGAATTCTACAGGCACCGGATCAGTATGCTTGAAGGGGTAAGGCCTAACAGGGGTCATGAGATCCTCGCGGAATGGGAAAAAAGAGGGATCCTCAGGGGGATAATCACCCAGAACGTTGACGGTCTGCATCAGGCCGCGGGGTCCAGGGAGGTCCACGAACTCCACGGGAGCCTGAAGAAGGTCAGGTGCGCAAGGTGCAGAGCACCCTACGGGAGTGGTCTTCTTCTTGAAAGGGATGACTGTCCTTCATGCGGGGGGCCCCTCCGGCCGGGCGTAGTGCTATTCGGGGAGTACCTGCCCGAAGGCCCCATGGATTCGGCAGAAGACCTCTCGGAATCGGCATCGGCATTCCTGGTGCTTGGTTCGTCGCTGGAGGTCTCCCCCGCCAATGCCTACCCCATGATGGCGAAGAGGGCGGGGGCGGGTCTTTTCATAATAAACATGACTCCCACTCACCTGGATCACATGGCCGACGAGGTGATCCACGCCGATATTGTCGAAACCCTTGAGGAGATAGATAAGGCCGTGACTCGTGACGCGTGACTCGTGACTCGTAACTCGTGACTCGGAAACCGTAGAACAAAGGCGTGACTCGTGACTAGTGACTCGTGACTCGGAAACCCTAGAACAAGGGCGTGACGCGTGACTCGTGACTCGTGACTCGTGACTCGGAAACCGTAGAACAAAGGCGTGACTAGTGACTCGGGAAACGGAAAATCAAAAGCGTGATTCGTGATTTGAAAGACCTGAAG
>CAZAMZ010000111.1:0-5717 GCA_964486375.1 uncultured Synergistaceae bacterium
CTTTCGGTCCATTCGAAGGCCTTGACCGGAGTCATCCCCCAGTTGGTCGGGCAGTTCGAAAGAACCTCGACAAAGGAATATCCTTTCCCGTCGATCTGGTTCTGGAAGGCCTTCTTGATAGCCTTCCTGGCTTCGATGATATACTTCGGCCTTGCCACAGAGACCCTTGTTATGAACCCTGGTGTCTCAAGGGTAGCCAGCATCTCGCACATTCTCATGGGGTATCCTGCAAGCTCGGGATCCCTGCCAAAAGGACAGGTGGTTGCTTTCTGCCCTATCAGTGTGGTGGGAGCCATCTGGCCACCGGTCATTCCGTAGATCGCGTTGTTGATGAAGATGGTGGTCAGTTTTTCTCCCCGATTCGCCACATGGATTATCTCGGCTGTTCCGATCGAGGCAAGGTCCCCGTCTCCCTGGTAGGTAAAGACTATCTTGTCAGGCCTTGTTCTCTTGATGCCGGTCGCAAGGGCCGGTGCCCTTCCGTGGGCTGCTTCACAGAAATCAATGTCGATGTAGTCGTACATAAGGGCCGCGCAGCCGACTGGCGCGGTGCCGATGGTGTCGTTCTGTATCCCCATTTCATCGATTATCTCGCAGATAAGCCTGTGCAGAATGCCGTGCCCGCATCCTGGGCAATAATGGGTGTGTACACCCCTGGCCCATGTCTTTGGCCTCTCGTATATCCTGGTCTCTTTCATTGACCGGACACCTCCTTATTCTGGAGAATGGACCTGACCCTGTCCTCGATCTCCTTCACTGAAGGAGCAATACCGCCTGCATGCCCGAAAAAGGTCACCGGTGCCTTTCCGCAAACGGCCGACTGGACGTCCTCGAGCATCTGCCCCATATTCATCTCCACCACAAGAACATGCCTGAGCGAGGATGCCATTTCCTGCAATGCCTGGGTCGGGAAGGGGTAGAGTGTAACAGGTCTCAGCATCCCGATCCTTATTCCCTCCTTGCGAAGATTGTTTATGGCCGATCTCGCGATCCTGGCGGTTGTGCCGAAGGCCGCGAGAAGGATCTCGGCGTCATCGCAAAGGTATTTCTCGGACCGGACTTCCTTTCCCATCTCCAGGTATTTCTTCTGGAGTTCGATGTTGTGCTTCTCCAGATCTTCAGGGTTGAGGTAAAGGCTTTTCAGTATGGATCTTTTCGAGCCCCTTTCCCGCATGCAGCCCAGGGCCCAGGTTTCAAGGGGGGGGAGTCCTGCGGAGACATGTTCCTTTATCTCCACAGCTTCCATCATCTGTCCCATGAAACCGTCGGCAAGTATCATCACCGGGTTCCTGTATTTCAAGGCCAGGTCAAAAGCTTCCTGGGTGAATTCAACGGCTTCCTGCAGGGTGCTGGGAGCCAGTACAAGGAGACGGTAGTCCCCATTACCGCCTCCCTTGGTGGCCTGGAAATAATCGGCCTGAGATGGCAAGATCCCGCCAAGACCCGGCCCTCCACGCATCACGTTGACAATAACGGCCGGTATCTCGCATCCGGCAATATAGCTGATCCCCTCTGACATAAGTGATATGCCGGGGCTTGATGATGTGGTCATTATCTTCGTTCCCGTGGATCCGCCGCCCATTACCATGTTTATCGCCGCCAGTTCGCTCTCGGCCTGAACATATGCGCCGCCTATCTTGGGGAGTTTGGCGGACATATATTCGGGGATCTCGTTCTGGGGCGTAATCGGATAACCGAAGAAAAATTTGCATCCCGCCTGGATGGCGGCCTCCGCTATCGCTTCAGTTCCCTTCATAAGGACCCTTGCCATTCATACCACCTCCGGCGTTATTTCTACTCTTCTATCCTGTAGACTTCTATGGCAGCGTCAGGACACGTGGTAGCGCACATCTTGCAGGCTATGCACCCTTCCTTGAACTGCTCAACGGGTCGATAACCCTTGCTGTTGATGTGTTCCGAGATCCTCAGTACCTTGACGGGACATGCTTCTACACATAAACTACAGCTCTTGCAGTATTCCTCTAAAACATCGATCCTTCCTTTTGCCATTTACCTGCGCACCCTCTTTCATTTGGGTTATTTATCACCGGATTCAGGGCTCCGGTTATTATTCTTGTACTGATCTATCCCCGGCGTGGGTCCACATGTAGCCATCTTCCCAGGGGAGCATCATATGCCTTGTCATGGGCCACAAGGTTATGGGGGAATCCTTCTGAAGCCGTTCCGTCCCCCCGGAAAGGTGTGGCGGGACTGTGCCGTAAAGAACTTCCAGTCCAAGATCCCTTCCCGATACGTAAACTTTCCGGTATCCCCAGAGCAGGTCTTCTTCGGAAGTCTGATCCATCAGGTGGGGGTTGGCAACCAGCGCTCCTACCTTCAATTCGGAAATCTTTTCCATCCCGGTGATCAGTTCCATGATGCCTGCAGTTTCCATTGTAGCCGGCCTGAAGGGGTTGACTACAAGGACAAGCAGGTATCCGCATTCATTCATCTGAAGGGAGAATTGCTTGAGGGCCTTTCCCCCTGCGGCATCCCCTCCCACGTCGACAAGCAGCCGTCCGTTGCCTGATCGAAGAGCCCAGCCGACTTCAGGAGAGATGACAGGCATGTCTGACCATCTTGTGCTCTCTGGCGGCGTAAGGATCCTGAACCCCTCTGCCCTGAGTGCCTCCGCCACCTGCCTTACGCAAAAATACGGATTGATGATATCGACATCCGCAATAGTAACTTCTTCCCCGCAGCCCTGGAAACCGATCGCCATGTTGAGAACCCATTCAGTTTTTCCTGAACCCAGGGCACCCGTAACCGCTATTGCCCTGGGCCATTCTCTCTCGCACAGGGAAACGGGGATACCGGCACCCGTCAAAAGGTCATTCATTCAAGAATATCCCCCTTAACCATGGAAGTTCCCCTGAACCAGCTTCCACCGTCAGTTGTTTTCCGGCCTTCTACCTGAACTTCGACAAGTTCTACAGAACCCGATGCACAGCCGACAACAGGGTTTCCATTCCGTAAACCCGTTATTTCCCCGGGTCGGCCGGGATCTTCGCATATTCTCGTTTTCCATATCTTGTGGCGCTTTCCCCTGACAATAACGAATGATCCGGGGACGGGGTTCAATGACCTTACGAGGTCATGAACCTCCCTGGAAGGTTTTTCCCAACTCAGCTCTGTTTCCTGTTTTGATATCCTGGGTGCGTAAGAGGCCTTGACATGATCCTGTTCTCTGAAGGAAATCCTTCCCCTGTAAAAAAATTCTAAACCATCGATGGCTATTCTGCTACCCTCCCGGGCAAGGACTTCAAGGAGATCCCCAAAGGTATCGTCGGGACCGATATCTATCCCGGAGGATACCAGTATCGGCCCGGAGTCCATCTCTTCGGCAAGGCGGAAAACAGTAACACCGGTTTTGATATCACCGTTCATGATAGCCCTCTGGACAGGTGCCGCCCCGCGATAGGCCGGCAAAAGCGAAGGGTGAATGTTTATGCACCCGGGCTCCGGAAGGGAAAGGAAAGGATCACCGATGATCTGGGAGAAATCAACCACAAAAATGCAGGAAGGCTTTTCCGCACCCAGCCTTTCGAGAATTAAAGGGTCACTGTTGATGTCCGGTGTCCTGACGATCTCGATCCCTGTTGCAAGAGCCGTCCTTTCAACCGGTGTTTCAGCGGGCAAAAGGTGCCGGCCGGCCGGTTTTGGAACAGCCGTAATAACCCTTCGAAATGGGATCCGTTCCGAAAGAAGTGCAAGACACCTTGCGCCGAACCTCCCTGAACCTGCAAACCAGAAAGTCAGGCCGTCGATCATTGTCCCACCCTTTTCTGCAGTCTTCTTTTCAGAAAGTTCCTTTTAAGGGGTGAGAGCCTGTCAAAAAACAGTTTCCCTTCCAGGTGGTCTATCTCATGCATGACAGCCCTTGCAAGAAATCCCTCTTCCTCAAGCCTGAAAGGTTTGCCTCTCTCGTCCTGGGCCTCGATGATCACCCTGTCTGGTCTGGAGACCTTTTCGTAGAAACCCGGGGCGCTCAGACAGCCCTCTTCGAGAAGACTGTCGCCCTCGTAATGGATAACCCTGGGATTGACAAGGACAATTTTTCTTTCCTGCCAACCGATCACGGCGACCCTGAGGTCCACGCCTATCTGTGGTGCGGCAAGGCCTACTCCCTCGTACTCCTTCATGGTCTCCCACATGTCTTCGAGAAGGGCCGCAAGATCTTCATCAAAAGATTCTACTTCCCTGGCCCTTCCACGCAGGACAGGATCGGGGTACTCCCTTATTCGGCGGACGGGCATGCCGATGACCCCCCTACAGTGCAAGTAAAAAGCGGCCCCTTTTTCAAGGGCCGCCCTGGCAAGACTATTCCTGAAGGGACTCCTTGATAATGTCCCCGATGGTTACATTGGTCTCTCCATCCATTAACTGTGACGGATCGCTCCGCTGTTCACCCTTCTTTCGTTTCTTTTCAGGTTCCCGCTCCTTCTTCGGCTCGGGCTCCTCAAGAACGCTCATGCTCAAACGGATCCTTCTGTCTGCCGGCTTGATCTCTATTATCCTTGCATTAACCTCCTGGCCTTCGGCAAGGACATCGGCCGGTTTCTCCACCCTTTTCCTGCTGATCTGGGAGACGTGGATAAGGCCCTCGATACCTTCCTCAAGTTCGACAAAGGCACCGAAATCGGTCAGCCTGACGACCTTTACAGGGTATTCCCCGTTAACCTGGTACTTGTCCGCAATGTCTTTCCAGGGGTCGTTAAGCTGCTTGTAACCGAGGCTTATCCTCCTGTTGGAGGCATCAACTCCCAGGACCTGCACATCGATCTTTTGCCCCTTCTTCAGCAGTTCTCTCGGGTGTTTGATCCTCTGCCAGCTGACATCCCCGATATGCACGAGACCTTCGATGCCCGGTTCAAGTTCCACGAAAGCACCGAATTCTGTAAGGTTCGTCACCTTCCCGGAAAGGACTTCGCCATCGGTGAACCTCCCGGCGATCTCCTCCCACGGGTCCGGCTGGGTCTGCTTTATGCTCAGGGAGACCCGGCTGTTCTCGGGTTCGATCCCGATGATCTTTACCTGCACCCGGTCACCCTTGTTTACTATGTCTCTGGGTTTTACGTTCCTTCCCCAGGCGAGTTCAGTGTTGTGTACGAGACCTTCGACGGAGCCAAGGCTTACAAAAGCCCCGAAAGAAGTAATGGAGGTAACCGTTCCCTCAACGACCCGGCCAACCTCGGTCTGTTCAAAGAACGCTTTTTTCTGCTCCATCATCTCGTTTTCGAGAATTGCCCGCCTGGAGAGGACGATGCGCCTCTTCTTGCGGTCCCGCTCTATGACCTTGGCACTGAATGTATCATCAACAAGTCTTGAGGGGTTTACACCGCGTCCCTCTTCAGCCAGGTGCGAGACGGGGATAAAACCCTCTATCCCGCAGCAGTCTACTATCAGGCCCCCCTTGACCTTGCGGAGCCCCCTGACCTCGATCATTTCATCCCTGGAAAGGCTCTCCTCCATGGCATCCCAACGTTCATCGAACTCGGTCCTCCACCTGCTTACCATGAGCTGGGCTTCCTCGCCCTGCTTGATCGAGACCACCTGTACCCTTACGGTATCCCCGACTGCCGGGACCTCCCTGGCTTCGACAAGTGACCTGTGGCTCCATTCGTTCCTTGGTAGAAAACCTTCGCACTTGAAACCAACATCCACGAGCCAGCCGTCATCATTGGCCTCCACAACGGTGCCTTCGACGCTCTTTCCCC
>CAZAMZ010000112.1:0-5678 GCA_964486375.1 uncultured Synergistaceae bacterium
GGTCAGAGCCACCGGCTCATAACCGGAAGGTTCCTGGTTCGAGTCCAGGTGGGCCCACCACGCAAAAAAGGAATAAAGCCACCGGGCGGTGGCTTTATTTTTTTAAGGAGGTTTTTCGATGCTCCTTGTGTCGGATGTCCTTGAAGCCATAAATTCCTTCGCACCCTTCGATACATCATGCGAATGGGATAATACCGGTCTTTTGATCGGGTCGATCGATCAAAAGGTGACAGGGGTCGCCGTCTCTCTGGATGCCACTGACCAGGCCATCAAGCAATCACTGGAACAGGAATGTTCATGTCTCGTCACCCATCACCCTCTCATATTTGAGCCCCTGAGAACCATTCATACCAGCGACCCGCTGGGAAGCAAGATCCGCAAATGCCTTGACGGAGGGCTTGCAGTTATTTCGGCTCATACGAACTGGGATCTAAGCCCGAGGGGAGTTAACTCTATCCTGGGAAGCATTATCGGCCTTGTCGATGCCGCTCCACTTCAGGAGGATTGTGCAACAGGACGGGGTATGGGAATTTCAGGGACCCTGGCTAAACCCCAGACAGGGATGGGTCTTGCGGAAATGATAAAGCGTGAGTGGGTACTTTCCTGGGTAAGGTATTATAATGTCCCGCAAATGGTCAACCGTCTTGCTATAGTCGGTGGCTCCGGGGGCGACCTTTGGCCTTTTGCAGTGTTAAGAGGTGCCGATGTTCTGATAACGGCAGACATGAAGTACCATCAGGTCATGGAATCAGCTGAAAGAGGCCTGGGGGTTATTGTTGTCGACCATGGCGAGATCGAAAGGATAACGATGCCCGGGTTTGCCCGACTTCTTTCGGATCAGCTTCATACGGCTGTGGTCAACGTTGACACTGAAGGTTTCAGTGCAGGAAGGATCCTTATATCATAATTCCTACGGGGTGAATGAAAATGAAAAAGCGTGTTTTCAGCGGAATGAGGCCGACGGGGAGACTTCACCTTGGCCACCTGGCCGGGGCCCTTTCAAATTGGGTAAGGCTTCAGGAAGATTACGACTGTTTTTATTGTATCGTCGACTGGCATGCGGTAATGTCTGAGTACGCTGATACAGGTTCGATCAGGGAAAATTGCAGGGAGGTCCTTCTGGACTGGCTTGGTGTGGGCCTGGACCCCGAAAGGAGCACTATTTTCCTTCAGTCTCATGTTCCACAGCATGCAGAACTGCATCTTGCCTTTTCCATGATCGCACCCCTGGGCTGGCTCGAGAGAAACCCCACCTACAAGGAACAGATAGTAAACATGCAGAACAAGGATCTCAGCACCTACGCATTTCTCGGTTACCCTGTTCTTCAGGCAGCGGATATCCTTCTTTA
This sequence comes from uncultured Synergistaceae bacterium, assembly GCA_964486375.1. GTDB lineage: Bacteria > Synergistota > Synergistia > Synergistales > Thermovirgaceae > UBA4066. The sequence continues at coordinate 1,350 of CAZAMZ010000112.1, forward strand.
CAAGGGAGAACTCGTCCCTGTTGGAGAGGATCAATCAGCGCATCTTGAACTGTCCCGCGAGATCGCCAGGCGTTTCAACAACTTTTTCGGGAGTATTTTCCCTGAACCGCAGACGATCCTGACCGCAACCCCAAAGGTCCCGGGGACCGACGGCAGAAAAATGAGCAAGTCCTACGGGAACGCAATAAATATCGCTGATGCACCAGAAGATATCTGGGAAAAGCTCAGAACAATGATGACAGACCCTGCAAGGGAGCGCCGGAAGGATCCAGGAAACCCTGACAAGTGTCCCGTATGGGATATTCACAAGGTTTTCAACAAGGACATGGAAGAAAGGTCCAGGATCTCTGAAGGGTGCAGAACCGCGGGGATCGGCTGCGTTGAATGCAAGAAGGCGCTTTATTCCCACCTGATGGAGGTACTGGAACCGATCCAGAAAAGGCGGAGTTCCTTTGAAACGAAAGAAGACGGTGTACTCGAGGTGCTCAGGAAGGGTGCCAGAAACGCCATCAGCGTTGCAGAAGTCACGATCAGCGAGGTAGTTGACGCCATAGGGTTCGTCCAGAGATGACCTTTATTCAAGGGAGCGGCTGAAGCGACCATGGATCTCGATGTAGAGCTGGAAGGTTTTTCCGGTCCTCTGGATCTGCTCTGCCACCTGGTGGAAACAGGTGAGATCAGCGCCTCCTCGATCAGCGTCAGTGAACTCATAAGAGTCTATTCAGACTTTCTTATCAGGAACGACAGGGCGACTATCAACGAGATGGCCGCCTTTTTTTCCCTTACAGCCCGGCTGCTTCTGGGCAAACTGAAGTCTTTGCTCCCATCCCTGCCAGGTTCTGGACAGGAGGTGGAGGAGACAGAACCAGAAGGTGATCTTTTCGTGCATGCACTCAACCGCTACCGGCCCTTCAGGTCTGCTGCCGCTCAACTTGCTGCCCTTATGAAGGACCGGGCCCGATGTTTCACCAGGGATGGCACTGAAGAAGGTCCCCCATGGTTCGACCTTGGAGATCTCTATTCCCTAGCCGTTGTCTGGTGGGACATGGTTCGTACCAGGAAGGACAGGAATCCCGTGACCCGTGCCACCTTTGAGGAGGATTGGAACGGCATACCAGTAGCAACCCCTGAGGAGGAGCAGGTCGAGAGAAGGATGGAAGAGATCGACGCATTGATGTCCCGGGAAGGTTCACTTTCACTGAGTGATATCATCGGCCGTAGAACCACACGACAGGTACTGGTAGTAACGTTCCTTGCTCTTCTGGAGATGGCGAGACTTGGAAAAGTGAGGATAATCCAGGAGGGGCTTTTTGGTGATGTCAGATTATGCTGCTGAAATTCCGCTTTCTGCCGTGGCGCGTTCCGTTGAAGCCATCCTTTTCGTTGCAGTTCAGCCCGTCGGGACAAAAGAACTGGCCTCGGTAGCAGGCGTGAACGAGGAACAGGTAATTGGTGCCTTGCACGAGATCAAGGAGAGGTACAGGAAATGCCACGGGCTATGCCTGCTGAATATTGCAGGGGGGTGGTCCATGGCAACGGCCCCGGAACAGGAAGAAGTAGTGGCGATGTTCCGTGACGTAGCGCTTTCCCAGAGGATAAGGCTCAGCAAGGCAGCCCTGGAATCACTGGCGGTTATTGCCTATTCCCAACCGGTTACAAGGTCAGAGATAGAGGAGATACGAGGCGTAAGATGCGAAAGGGTACTTGATACCCTTCTGAGGCATGGTCTAATAAAAGTTGCAGGAAGAAGAAAGGGGTCCGGCACGCCTCTTCTCTACAGAACCACGGATTCCTTTCTCTCGCTTTTCGGACTGGGGGCAATATCGGACCTTCCGTCCCTTGAAGAAATACAGGACATTCTCCCTTCTTCCGATGAAGAAGGGCTTGAAGAGGAAGGGGTATGAAATAGACAACAAACCGATGAGACTAAACAGGTTCATTGCGGTTTGCGGCGTATGTTCACGGAGAAAGGCAGATGTTCTTATAGAGTCCGGACGGGTCATGGTGAACGGGGTTCGCCCTTCGGAGCTTTCTGCACTGGTGATTCCCGGCATGGATGAAGTAAGGGTCGATGGACACCCGGTTTTTCCCAGGCAGAAGGCTTACCTGATAATGAACAAACCCAGGGGTGTCGTGTCAGCCGTATCAGACAGACATTCACCCACAGTGCTCGATATCCTGCCGGAGGGACAAAGGTATCCGGGATTGTTCCCGGTCGGGAGACTGGACAAGGATAGTGAAGGGCTACTTCTTATAACCAACGACGGCAACCTGGCACAGGATATAATGCACCCCCGTAACGGTATCTTCAAAACCTATGAGGTTATGGTGGATGAACCCGTAACAAAGGTTATCCTTGATTCCATAGGAGAAGGCACCGTGATAGGAGAAAGGGTGGTAAAACCGTCGGTCATAAGGAGTCTGCGGCGGGAACCCCAAGGCCACTGGTTTGAGATAACCCTTTCGGAAGGCCTGAAAAGAGAGATACGTGTCATGGCCGGATCAAGGGGATTGCGAGTGGTTTTTCTGATCAGGAGGAAGATCGGACTTCTTGAACTTGAGGACCTTCATCAGGGAAAAGTCCTGGCCGTTGAAAGGGAACAACTGATGGAAATGATACGGAACGGGGGCACAGTCTAGATCCGGGAGGTGTCGCAGACCGATGGCAAATGATCCGTTCTCGGGAAAAGGCGATGTTATAACGATAGATGGTCCTGCCGGAGCTGGAAAAAGTACCATAGCGAGGCTGCTGGCGGTAAAGATCGGCTACGAATACCTTGACACCGGTGCTATTTACAGGGGAGTAACCCTTTTTCTGTCGGACAGGTCGATCACACCGATGGATGGGGCGGGAATAGCGAAAGCCCTTGACAAATGTTCTGTTGTCCTGGCAGGCAGAAATATAAATATTAACGTGGAGGATGTGACGGAAAAAATCAGATCTACCGAGATCGACAAAAAAGTTTCGGCGTATTCCGCCGTGAGGGAAGTCAGGAGATTCTTGCTGAAGATACAGAGGAAGCAGTCCCTGGGCAGAAGAATGGTAGCTGAGGGAAGGGATATGGGCAGCGTCGTTTTTCCGGATGCCAGGGTAAAAATTTATCTTGATGCAAGTCTTGAGGTTCGCTCCGAAAGGCGCTGGAAAGAGCTTGGAGCCAGGGGTGCAAGCATTACCCTTGATGAAGTCCGGAGGCAGGTAGAGGAGAGGGATCGACTGGACAGCGAAAGGGAGATTTCGCCTCTTCGCATTCCTGAAAAGGCCCATGTAATAGATTCTTCAGGAAAAAGTCCGGAAGCCGTCGTTGAAGAGATCATGGGTATAATATCAGGGAGGGCTGGAGGTTAGAGGGATCAGAAAAAATGGGAGGCTCGCTCTTGAAGATCATTTTCTACTGGCTCGTAGCGTTGTTTTTCAAGGTCGTCCTGAAGGTCTACAACCGCGTCGCAGTACGTGGCCTTGAAAAGGCACTTTCAGCAAAGCCGCCTGTTATTATTGCCGCCAACCACTGCAGCAATCTTGACCCGATCGTTATCGGGGCTTTTTTCCCCAAAAGGTTAAGATACCTGGCCAAATCCGAACTCTTCAGCTTTGCTCCATTCGGTCTTGCCATAAGGGCTCTAGGTGCTGTCCCCGCCAGAAAGGAGGATCTCCAGGGCGCAGCCGGTGCTGTGAAATTCCTGATCGAGAGACTTCAGGAAGGGGAAAATGTCCTCCTGTTCCCTGAAGGGCAGAGATCTCACGATGGAAGGCTGAAACCCCTGGAGGGAGGAGCAGGGTTGCTTGCAGCAAGAACCGGAGCGCCGGTCATACCGGCATATATCCATGGTACTTTTCAGGCTTTGCCTCGCGGATCCACAAGATTCAGACCTGTGAAGATAGAACTTTCCTTCGGGGATCCCATAATTCCTGGTTCCCTTGATGCGAACGGATCTTCTTCCAAAGTTGTCCGACAGGCAATTACCGAAGAACTTGAAAGATCGCTGAAACGGATGGAGGATGAAGCTCCTGTTGCCTGAACCCGAAAGCTCCTGCATCAACAGCGCATTTCTGGTCGCTATTAACAATAAAGACACGGTAGAAGCCTTTTCCTCCCTTGAAGAACTGTCCCTGCTCCTCGGCAACCTGGGGATCAAGACTGTAGGAAAAATCCTGCAGAGGCGCCAAAGCCCCGACCCCGGATCGTTCGTAGGTTCAGGAAAGGCGGAAGAGATCGGAGTCCAGGCCAGATCGCTCAATGCCGGGAGACTTGTTGTGGATGGCAGCCTTTCCCCCGGACAGGCTGCGAACCTTGGGCGACTGACAGGGCTCCAGGTTTGGGACCGGCCGCT
>CAZAMZ010000113.1:0-5659 GCA_964486375.1 uncultured Synergistaceae bacterium
GCACACATAAATCCAATCTACGGAACTGCTCCGTTGAGGGAAGATCTCAAACTGGAGAACAGCCTGAAACCAGTCGGACACTCATTCATCGACTACGGCGAAGACGAGTTCACTCAAGGGAGATTACACCCCATGATAGACCCATCCTTCAGGGCCGAACAGGTGAAACAGCAATCCGAAGACCGTTCGGTAGCTGTCATCCTTTTCGATGTTGTCCTCGGGTATGGAAGTGCTGTGGACGACAGGCTGGTCATGCAAAAGCGTGAGGTCGTCCCTGTACAGGGTTATGTCAAGAACACCCGTCGGGATCCTGACTGATTCTATGGCGGTAAGGATATCCCTGATGCGGTTTGCGAGATAGACTCCCCTGCGCTGGATGCCTACTATCACCATGTCGCCCAGTCCCCTGTTCTTCTCGATGATCTCGTGGGACATCCTTTTAAGGACTCTCTCCATATCCTTTCCTGTCATTACCCTTGCCTTGTCCTTAAGCACGCCTTCACCCCCAGAAAAAAGGGTTGAAGGACCCCTGGCGGGTCTCCAACCCTCTGAAATGTTGTTTGTAATACCGGCTTTTGTTTGAGGTTGCCATTATTAACCTCCCGCAAGAGAACCATTCTTCGGAATGGATTCTAACAGAACACGGAAAAATATGCAACCGGTTGCATTGTTTATCCGTCCCTGAAGAAAAGGAGTCCTGTCTCGGCCGCCTTTCTTTCAGCCTCTCTGATGGTTCTCCCCTCACCCTCGCCTATTACCCTCCCTGAACAACTGACTGAAACAGCAAAAACAGGCGCATGGGACGGTCCGCTCTGTCTTGTCAGGGTATATTCGGGCTTCCCCAGGCCAAGACTATCCATTTTCTCCTGAAGTTGCGCCTTCGGGTTTCTGGGCACCTCTCCATTAACGGACATGATATATCTGAAATAATGTTCTGCCACCTTTCTTGCCGCCTCGAAACCTCCATCAAGAAGAACAGCCCCCAACAACGCCTCCGCGGCATCGGCACATACAACAGGCTGTTTTGCACCCCCGCTTTTGGAAAGTCCTTTCCCCAGCCTCAAAAAAACAGGAAGGCCGATATGTATCGCCCATGATGCGAGGGAATCTTCGCATACGATCGAGGCTCTTCTTTCGGAAAGATCACCTTCACTGTCATCGGGGAACCTGTTGAAAAGGATCTCCGAAATGCCAAGTTCAAGGACGGCATCACCAAGGAACTCCAGCCTTTCGTTACATACGGAATTCGGGTTTTCATTGGAAAAGGAGGCGTGAGTGACCGCCTCCATCAGCAATTCCCGGTTACTGAAGAAATAACCCAACCGGCTCTCCAGATTTGAAAAGTCCGGATCGATTCTGTCTTTACCATGTCTCGCCAATGAAAACACCCTTTATTCCTTGTATTTTTCGATGGCGGCTACTCCGTTATGGCCTCCGAATCCAAAATTGTTTACCAGAAGCCTTGAGACCTCTCTGGTAACCGGTTTCCCGTCGGGAACAACATTCACAGGGCATTCCGGATCCGGGTTGACACAGTTGGCCGTGGGGTGGACGATACTTTCGGAGATGGCCTGGATAGCGGCAATGGTCTCTAGAGCTCCGGCGGCACCAAGGGTGTGGCCTATCATTGACTTGGTTGAATGGACAAGGATTCTCCCGGCATTCTCTCCAAAAGCCAGATTTATCGCAGCCGATTCCATCGTGTCGTTGAGGCTTGTCGATGTGCCATGAGCGTTTATAAGGTCAACCTGGTCCAACTTCCAGCCCGCCTTTTTTACGGCCTGTATCATTGCCTTTGCCGGACCGCTCCCGTCGGGATCCGGGGCAGTGATATGATACGCGTCGCAGGTGGAGCCAAAACCCTTGACTTCAGCAAAGATCCTCGCACCCCTTCTTCTGGCGTGCTCAAGTTCCTCGAATACAAGGACCCCGGCACCTTCGCCCATGACAAAACCATCCCGGTCCGTATCAAATGGCCTCGAGGCATGGAGGGGATCGTCATTCCTGGTGGAAAGAGCCTTCATTGCCGCAAAACCTGCAACAGCAACGGGGGTAATGGCGGCCTCGGTGCCACCGGCAAGTATTACGTCTGCATCATCCCGTATAATCGTGTGAAAAGCCTCTCCCATGGTATGAGTCGCACTGGCGCAGGCCGTTACCACGCAAATGTTCGGGCCTTTTGCACCGAAACGTATGGCAACATAGGCGGCAGGCATGTTGCTCAGCATCATGGGGACACAGAAAGGCCCGACACGGGACGGCCCCTTCTCCAGGAGGACCTTCATCCCCTCGTACATTGTCCCGATGCCACCCTCCCCGCTTCCTATATAAACCCCGAATCTATCTGGATCAAGAATATTCACATCGAGAGAGGCATCCTTTACCGCCATGTCCGAAGCAGCAGCTGCAAACTGTATAACCCTGTCGGCCCTTCGGGCCTCCTTGCGTTCCATCCATTTCTCAGGATCGAAATCCCTCACTTCGGCGGCAATACGAACGCTGTAATCAGAAGCGTCGAAAAGTGTTATATTGCCAACACCGTTACGCCCCTCTTTCAGCGATTTCCAGTAATCTTCCCTGCCATGGGCTATGGGGGAAACTACTCCCATACCGGTAATAACGACCCTTCTCAAATTGGTTCACTCCTTCGGTTCCCGTCATCCATCCGGACAGTCCGGGTAACGGAGTATCGGGGCTTATGAGGGATCGATCCGCATAAGCCCCGTTTTCTTTTACTCCTCTACTCCCAGTTTTCCCTTGATGTACTCCATTGCCTCACCGACATTGGTCAGTTTCTCAGCATCTTCATCAGGTATCTCGATATCGAATTCCTCTTCGATCCCCATGATCAATTCCACAATGTCAAGGGAATCCGCCCCAAGATCCTCAACAAAGGAGGCTTCCGGCTTGATCTGGTCCTCTTCAACATCGAGCCTGTCCATTACTATCTCCCTGAGTCTTGCTGTGATCTCTTCCATTTTCATCTCCTTCACCTCCTCTCCGAGAAACTCTTTGCAACTATCAGGCCATGGTCATGCCGCCGTCGACGGCGATGACCTGACCGTTGATATAGGAAGCCTTTTCAGAAACAAGGTATGCGACTATCCCGGCAACATCTTCCGGTGTGCCCGCACGCCCGGCGGGTATCTGCAGAAGCATCTGCTCCCTTATCTTTTCATCAAGGACCGAAGTCATATCGGTCTCGATAAAACCGGGTGCCACAGCGTTGGCGGTTATCCCCCTGGAGCCGAATTCCCTTGCCGTGCTTCTGGTGATACCCAACACACCGGCTTTTGCCGCCGCATAGTTGGCTTGTCCTGCATTTCCAATGATACCGATAACGGAGCTTATATTAACTATTCTCCCCCAACGAGATTTTGCCATGTTTCTTACCGCTTGTCTTGTGGTAAGAAAAACAGACTTGAGGTTGGTTGTAAGAACGTCATCCCAATCCTGTTCCTTCATCCTCATTAAAAGTCCGTCCCTGGTTATACCCGCATTATTGACAAGGATCTGCACAGGACCGAGTTTTTCCTCGATCAGCTGGAAAAGTGCGGAAACATCACCGGGGGAAGAGACATCCCCCCGGAAAGCCATGGCCTTTCCGCCTGAAGAGACTATCTCCCCTACAAGTCCCTCGGCAGCTTCCGAGGAGGCACGAAAGTTGACAGCGACAATATGCCCTCTTGAAGACAACTCGAAAGCAATGGCTCTCCCGATGCCGCGTCCTGCCCCGGTCACCAGGGCAACCCTGTTCTCAGGATTCATATTATTGCCCTCCCTTCAGGAAATCAATCGCCCCGTTCACCATTTCAGGGCCATTTACGGAAAAACAGCTCGCCTGCGGGGATATTCTTTTTATCAAACCTGCAAGGACCGACCCCGGCCCTGCTTCAAGAAAGCGGGATACACCGCTGGAGATCATGAATTCAATGGATTCAGACCATAGAACAGGCCTGAAGGTCTGTTCGAAAAGAGCCTCCTGTATGCTCTTGACGTCGGATTCCCTTCTCCCCGAGACATTGGCCACCAGTGGCCATTCAGGGTCTCTCCAGGGACATTTTTGAAAAGCCTCAAGAAGCCTGTCCGCCACAGGTCTCATAAGACTGCAGTGAAAAGGTGCGCTAACCTTGAGCGGAAGAGCCCTCTTTGCCCCTGCATCTTTACACATGGAGACAGCCCTGTCGACAGCTTCCTTTTCACCGGAAATTACTATCTGCCCAGGCGCGTTGAAATTCGCAGCCTGGCAAACACCTGTTTCGGAAGCAGCTTTGCAAATTGAAAGTACCACCTCTTTTTCGAGTCCGATGATCGCTGCCATGGACCCCTTGCCAAGAGGCACGGCTTCCTGCATTAACCGGCCGCGAAGGTGAACCAGCCTTACACCGTCTTCCAGGGAAAGTGTACCCGAGGCCACAAGCGCGGTATACTCTCCCAGGCTGTGTCCGGCGACGAATTCAGGTTTAAACGCCACACCCTCTTCTTCAAGGCACCCCAGAACAGCTATGCTCATGGCAAGAATGGCCGGCTGTGCATATTCTGTCCTTTTCAGCTCCTCGTCAGGCCCATTGAAAACAATTTCTTTCAGGCCAAAACCCAAAGCTGCATCCGCCCTTTCAAAAACCTCCCTCGCAGAGGGGTAGTGATCGAACAGGCTCTTTCCCATACCCACTTCCTGTGCACCCTGACCGGGAAAAACGACGGCATATTTCATAAGCTTTCCTCCACCAATCAGTTGAAAAGGTTTTTTCTGATCCTGGAGAGCACACCTTCGGTACCAGCGAAAAGTTCCCTGATGATCTCTTCTGCAGGTTGTATCCGTTCCACCATAGCGGCAGACTGCCCAGCCATCACAGATCCAAAGTCCACGTCCCCTTCAATAACTGCAGCCCTGAGCCTGCCTGTTCCGAGTTTTTCGATCTCCTCCGGATCCGCACCGGCCTTTTCCAGGCGGTCGAACTCTTTTGTCAGCCTGTTCTGAATGCACCGGACAGGATGTCCTGTGCTTGTTCCTGTTACTACGGTACTTCTGTCCCTGGCCTTGATGACCATTTCCTTGTAGGATGGGTGAACGTTGGACTCCATTGCGCAAACAAAACGGGTACCCACCTGCACTCCCTCAGCCCCCAGCGCAAATGCTGCGGTAACCCCTCGTGAGTCTGCAACTCCTCCTGCAGCAATAACCGGTATTGCGACGGCGTCCGATATCTGCGGCACGAGAACCATCGTGGTGATATCACCGATGTGCCCCCCCGCCTCCATCCCTTCTGCCACGACCGCATCCGCACCCTGCTTCTCTACTCTTCTGGCCTGGGCCACGGAGGCTATCACCGGGATCACAATGGTACCCAGGGGCTTTAGCCGATCGATAACCTTTCCGGGAGATCCGGCGCCGGTGGTAACGACAGGGACCTTGGTTTTGATCACAATTTCCAGCGCTTGATCAGCTGTCGGTGAAAGAAGCATAATGTTGACGCCAAAAGGCTTTTCAGTGAGGCTTCTGGCTTTCATGATCTGACCTTCAAGCACTTCCGGAGGCATGCTTCCCGCAGCTATTATCCCCAGACCGCCGCCATTGCTTACCGCTGCGGCAAGATCGGCATCAGCGACCCACGCCATGCCGCCCTGGATCAAGGGATACGGGATACCAAGCAGTTCT
>CAZAMZ010000114.1:0-5646 GCA_964486375.1 uncultured Synergistaceae bacterium
GGACTTTGCCCAGACCGCGTGAAAAAAGGACGGCATCGGTGAACGTTCCGCCGGTATCTATGCCTATAACGGTATCATTCAGCCTCATATGTCCCCTTCTTCCACAATGCCGTCAGATTTTCAAGAAGGACAGTGGGATCACTGCAGGTCCTGATGCCGAGGCCCTGAAGGGCATCTTTCACATCTACAGGCATTTCGCTGTCTTCGACCTTCTGGTTGAGTACGCCTCCCATGTAGACAGGGACAGTCAGGTTCCTCTCTTCCATTTCCTCCAGCATTGCGTTGGCGTAATCGAGTGCCATGCCGTTATGGGTGCTGACCAGTACCGCGTCGGCATTCTCCGCACCTACGGCATGGGCTATCTCGTCAGGGTTCCTTTCGGGGCCTTCATTGATCACTTTCACACCTGATGCTTCCAGAAGGCGTTCTATTACGAAAAGCGCATGTTCGTGAACATCGGTCGAAGCGAGGACGATCTTTCGGCCGTCCAGTGACGACATTGCTTCGGGGTTTGCGAAAAGGTCATGGTATTTGTCGACGCATCTTAGGGAGTGCTCGAAAACGTCGTTGGGAACGACCGCATCCCGTCCCCTGAGGGAAAGCGGGTTGGGGTCCCCTGCACCGAAGGTCTCCTCGAATAACTTTGGGCCAAGGCTTTTCAGGACGAAAAGCATCTGAACGGGATCCTTCACGTCTACCCCCGCATCGGAAAGCCCATCCAGCGCATTTTGAAAAACAGTCTTGCCGGCAGGTACCACCTTATCCGCAAAAGCCCGGGGTTCAGAGAAGTCGAAACAGGGGAGTACCCGTCTTGCTACGCCCTCCATCTTTCTGGCGAAGATCTGCGCTTCCAGTATCTCGTCTGCCGTAGGTACCCTTACCGCCTCGGTCACGGGTATGGAAAGTACGGCGTGGCCAGTGGGACACTCCATCTGTGTAAGGATATCCCAGAGCAGGGTTTCGGCCACCACTCCGCGGTTCCATGAAAAATCCCTTGAAAAGGAAATGGTGTCACCGTAGAACATGGAACCGACACAATCCCCCTGGTGGATCTCCTGGAGGGCAAATATCCATCCTGACCTCTTTACGGGGTCCGAGACCAGTCCGCCCACGCAGTGTGCAAGTTTTGCCCCGAGAAGATCCTCGACAATGTAGCGTTCGAGAAAGGCCCACCCCGCAACGGTGGCACAATCCGTAAAGAGGGCCCCCATCCCGTCATCCAGGTATGAGTGGACCAGGGTCCCCCTCTCCCTCAGGGAGCCCATAAGCGCTATGGCCTTGACAGTTTCCCCGGCGGTGAAGGGTGTGTCTCTCCACCCGGGAGCTTCGTGGGAGAAAAACTGCGAAAGGTTGCCTATGGTAGTTACACCGGCACCGAGAGCCAGAACCGTATTGTCTGCCGATGCGGGGAAACCGATCATGAAATCCCCCATGTGGGGCTGAATAGGGGCGGCCTGACCAACGGCGAGCCAATCCTCGGGTGTTTCCAGCAAGGGTCCTGTCTCCGCGGGTGCGTTCCTTCGCATCCCGGGGGGCAGGGCCATTCTCCTGTCGAGGCAGATACCCGCCCGGTCCTGGTAAAAACCCTCCGCGGCCAGTGATCTGTGGAGGTATTTCAATCCCCTGGCGGTTTCATTCCATGAGCTCATCCCGATGTGGCAGTGATACATGATCTTCCTGTCTCTCATGCACTGCCTTTTGTATTCTGCCTCGGAATTCACTCCGTAAGCGTTCATGAAAGCCGATCTTCCGGGTTCTATGCTCCGGCCAAGATCGATTCCCTCAGATACAACCTTTTCCCCCCGGGGCAACTCTGTTTTGAGCAGATCTCTGACCCGTTCCGAAAAATTGACAGGACCCATCTTCTTCCACCTTTCTTTTCGCGCTACCAGGCTGCAGATACAGATACTATAACATTATAATAATATGGAAAAAGAGGCTGTTGTTGAATGAAGGATCCTGTCGGGGAAGGTTATTCCGCTTCAAATTCCAGGGCGACGGAATTGATGCAGTACCGCAACCCCGTCGGTAAGGGGCCGTCGGTGAATACATGCCCAAGGTGAGCGTCGCATCTGGAGCAAAGTACCTCGACCCTGTGCATGCCGAATGACCGGTCATCCCTGGTCCATAAGCTTTCAGGGGAGAAGGGTTCATAAAAGCTGGGCCATCCGCTCCCCGAATCGAATTTCGAGTCGGAACTGAAAAGGGGGTTGCCGCAGCAGACACAGTTGTATATACCCTTTTCCTTGTGGTCGTGGTATTTCCCTGAAAAGGCGAACTCCGTCCCGCCCTTCCTTGTTACACGGAACTGTTCAGGGGTAAGGATGGATCTCCATTCTTCTTCGGTTCTTACGATCTTGTCCGGGCTCAAGTCCCCAGCCTCCTTGCCGGCCCCGTCACCGCTGAAGGACATATTCCTCCATAGGCCGTATCCTGCAGAAAGGGCCATAATTATTATTACCGTATATAATACGATGCGTTTTGAAGTCATGTTTTTCTCCAGAAGGCAAAAGAAATTGAAATCATTACTGATATTGTAGCACGGATTTCCCAGGGGGTTTTCATGGGCTGGCTCATCGGTTTCCTTTCCCTTTTCGCAGCAGGAATACCCGGGTGGCTGATCTTCCGGGCGATCAGGATCCCTGCGGCCTTAATGGTGGGAGCAATGGTATCGTCCGCTTTTTTCGCTGTAAAAGGGTGGATGGTGACGGTGCCCCCTTTTGGTTCCGGATTTTTGTTCCAGGTGATTCTTGGAATGTTCATCGGCATCCGGTTCACTGCACAGGCCGGGCGGGAACTCAAGGACAGTATCGGTATTGCCCTGCTTGCAGGCGTCTGGTGGATCAGTTTCCCCCTGGGGCTTGGCTGGCTGGTAAGCAGATGGTTCGCTATTGACCTTTCCACCTCGATCCTGGGAACGGTCCCGGGTGGCATCGCGGAGATGAGCCTGCTGGCCCTGACATTGAACGCCGATGCCGCCCTCGTGGCCCTTATGCAGTTCTTCAGGCTTTCATCGGTTCTGATAGCCATGCCTGTCATTTCAGGCAGGATAAACAAAAGTGTTTCCAAGGGGGAGATCCCGCCCCCGGCGGCAAAGGTTTGCCTCCCCCAGGAATCCAGTGATGGGCTTCTGGAAAGAACCAGTGTCCGTGGCATGTTTTTGACCCTTGCGTTCGCTTCCGCGGGTGGAATACTTTTAAACTTCCTCAGGGTGCCTGTCGGAGGGTTCGTCGGCGCAATGGTCTTTACGGCTGCTGCTGCCGGTTTCGGGCTTGCCGTCTGTGTCCCGCCCCTGATGCTGCGGCATGTATGTCAACTGGGGCTGGGTGCTCTGATAGGCCTGAATGCAACCCCGGAGACGATCTCGATATTGGCTGAAATGTTCCTTAACATACTGGGAACCACGGCGGCAATGCTGGGCTGGGGGATCATCCTCGCTTTCATAGTCCGGAGATCGACGGGCTGGAACCTTATGACCTGCCTTCTGGCGACCTGTCCCGGCGGAATAACCCAACTGTCCTCTATCTCGGAGGATCTTGGGGCCGAGCCTCTCAAGGTAAGCCTCCTTCACCTGGTAAGGCTGTTCACGGTGTTTGTGGTGCTTCCGCCGGTGATAAAAGTTTTGCTTTGAAGCACCTTGTCAAAAGGGGCTGATCATTCCGGGTAAAGGAATTTGTCCGGTATCTCCTCAGGGATCCCCACCCTCAGGGTCATTTCATAGCCTTCCCTTAATATCAATACATCGACGGTGTCCCCCAGGTTTTCCTGGAGGATCATCTTGAGATCCTCAATGGAATCCTCCCCGGGGTCGAGATCTTTTCCTGCAGCTGCAATTATCCTGTCACCGGTCCTCAGATCCAGTTCCGTTGCCATGGAATCGGGCAAGACGGCGAGCAGGTAAAGAGGATCCTTGATAAGGGTAAGCACTCCCATTTGAAAAATGGATGGGCGCTTCTCGATGCCCAGTAAGAAACGGCATTCCCGGGGCAGGTTTTGCCTGAAGGTATCCGAATAATAGAATAGTTCCATAATGGCCGGCAGTTCAGATTTCAGGATCTCACCTGCCATGGCCAGGGCGGCATTACTTCTCTTCTGAAGGTTCTGTGATCGGGCACCCCAGTCTTTTGTCTCCTGTCCGGCGACAACGGCCTGGATGAAATAGTTTATCCCTGCTACCTGGCTGTTGCCGGCTTCCCGGGCGATCCTTGTGACCCTGTTTCTGAGGGGATCCCCATTCCTTGTGACAGCCAGTTTTCTCATGGTCATTTCCAGCCTTGCCTGGTAGTTATAGACTTCCTGTGGAACTCCTTCCAGGAATCCCGTGCCGAAGGTCTTAAGGTCAGCCCAACGGTAGATACTGTCATGATCAAAGATGGTTACGAAGAGGTCAACGAGCAGCAGGTCTGTTTCGTCAGTGTGCTCCGTATCCTCCAGGGTTGCGGTCATTTCCCGTAGTCCCGGTATTGATTGAGATACTCCCCATCCCCTTGCGGTAAGGGCCGGGTTAAGGGCCGTTATATAGGCGGAAGGCACCAGTATCCGGCCTTCCGGTGACTCGATCACCACTCCTGTTACGCAGGCATCGTTATCCAGAGCCGGTGAACCGCTGTTGCCGTAAGGCGCTTCCCCCGAAAGGGCATATCTTTCCACGCCGTCGTGTCCCTGACGGATCTCCGAAACGGTCAGCTGAAGGATCCCCCAGGTATTATCCCTGACAGCCCCGAAGTTTATCGCCGTTCCGGTAATGATCTCGCCAGCGGAGATCTTCAGGGGCTCTTTCCCTGCCTCCCCGGCATCGATCAGTGCTATTCCCCTCTTTTCATCCAGTTCCACGATACCGGCGGAGACTGCCTCCAGTCCATCCCTGAACCTGAGGGTGACCTTTCTGGCGTTCCTTACCAGGTGGGCTGCCGTAACAGCCCTTCCTCCGTCACCGGTCAAAAAGGCCAACCCCGTCATCTTCTGTCCTTCCCCGGTTTCCGTGGTAAGTACAGCAATGGATTGCATTGCCTTCAAGAGGGCGGCCGCGTCGACCTGTGCCCGGGCAGGATTACCCGGCATCAAAAACAGGAGGATCAGGACCAGGACACACGGGGACGGTCTAATTTTCCCAGGCAGAACAGCCACCACCGGTCAATGGATTTTCTTTCTTTCTATATCAACTTGACAACGAAAATGCAATGTCCCTTGCCGGTAAAAAACAGGGGCCGTCCGGCAGGACGGCCCCTGGATCAGGACAGTAGACTATTTCTTTTCAGTGCCGCACTCACTTCCGCAGCATTTGTCCTTTTTTTCTTTCGGCTCTTCCTTCTTGCCGCAGCAGCTGTCCTGTTGCTTCGGCTCGTTGGTTTCCTTCGGTTTTCCGCAGCAGCCCATGGTTCCACCCCCTTCCTTTGCTTATTGTTTTATTATTATACCCTCACAGGTATATTTTGAAAACACCCGGTCTCATTGTTCTAACGGGACCAGAGCGGTAAAATGCATGCATGATACCAATCTTTTACTTTACGGAGGCCGGTTATGAAGATAGATGAGTTCAAGCTTGAAAGGACCCTTGCCAGGTTCCAGAACGAAGTAGAGTATGACCTGAGCGCTTCCGGCATTTATCCCATGTTCATAAGGGAGATACTGAGCCCCCTGGAAATG
>CAZAMZ010000115.1:0-5625 GCA_964486375.1 uncultured Synergistaceae bacterium
CCCCTGTACTTTTTCCAGTCAGGCCCCTTGGGATCGACTATCAATGTGATCCCTCCGTCTAGTGAAGCTTCAATGATACTTCTGCAGTTATCAAAAGAGCATACACCTTTGCCGTAGTCGGAAAGGATCACGACGGAGAAACACGACAATTGCCCGAGAAGATATCCGATCATACCGGCTGATTCTTCCCGGGATGCGGCATGGCAGGTCTCGCTATCAAGACGGATCATCTGCTGCCTGCCTGACACTACGCGGACCTTGTGGGTGGTCTTTCTGCCCTGTGAAACATGCACCCCCTCAACGGGGATGTCCCTCCCTCTGAAAATATCCAGCAGGGAATTGCCCTCGGGATCACTCCCAACAATTCCTATGGGTACTGCCTTAGCTCCCAGACCGAGTATGTTCCATATGACGTTTCCGGCTCCTCCCGGGGACAGTTTTTCCCCGATGATCTTTACAACCGGGACGGGGGCCTCAGGGGAGATTCTTGCCACGTCGCCAAAAAGATATCGGTCCAGGATAAGGTCTCCCAGAACGGCTATCCTGACATCCTTCAGCCCATGAAGGAGCTGGCTGGACTTTTCATCAACCAGAACAGACAAAGGAGCACCCCCTGCCACGGCTACCGAAGGTAGCCGCCATTACATTGAAGGATGTTCAGGTAACATCCAAGGGTATATTCCAGCGACTGGAAAGGCTCATTGAATCCGGTTCTCCTCAACCTGTAGAGATCTGCCTCGGTGAAGCTCTGGTACGTATCTTCCAGTCCTTCCGGGAAAGGGATATACCTTATCTCCCCCTTGCCCATCAAGGATATCAAAATACCGGCAACATCGTTGAAACTACGGGCCTGCCCCGTCCCACAGTTAAAAATACCCGATACTTCCCGATGCTCGAACAGGAACAGGTTGACCCTGACTACATCCTCTACATAGATAAAATCCCTTTTCTGACCCCCATCCCTGAACCCGCCGATGCCTTCGAAAAGTTCGACAAAACCCTTTTCCTCTATCTGCCGGTAGGTCTGGTAGATCATGGATGACATCCTGCCCTTGTGCATCTCCTGGGGCCCAAAGACGTTAAAATACCTCAACCCGGCAACCTGGCACTCCATGCTTGAAATATTTCCCAGGACCCAGGAATCGAAAAGATGCTTCGAATAGGCATAGACGTTCAGAGGATATTCATTTCCACCTTCCGGTTCTTCCCGGAAGCCGCCATCACCTTTCCCATATACCGAAGCCGAGGATGCGTATATGAAGGGTATCTTCCGTGGGCTGCAGAAGAGAAGGACCTTCCTGCTGAATTCATAATTGTTGCGGAGCATGTATCTGCCGTCCCATTCCATGGTATCTGTACAGGCTCCCTGGTGGAAGACGGCGTCGATCTTCTTTCCCTCAAGGCTCCCTGAGTCAAGCAGGGAGAAAAAGTCATCTTTGTCAATGTAATCAGAGAACTTCAGCCCCCTGAGATTCCGGTATTTTGCCCCCTTGAAAAGCGAATCCACTACGAGTATGTCCTTCAGACCTTTGCTGTTAAGACCGGCTATCAGATTGCTGCCGATAAAACCAGCCCCTCCGGTGACAATGATCAAGTACCATCACCCCTTGTCTGCGGTGGAGTGCTCTCCAAAGATCAGTTCTTCGACAATATAACAGAGCACATGTTCCACCGCCATATGCACATTCTGTATGACAGCGGTTTTATTTGAATCAACCTCTATTGCGACGTCGGCGTATTGCCCGGATTGTCCTCCTTTTCGCGAAAGGGATATAGTACCCATCCCGATATTGTTAGCTTCCCGGATCGCCCTGATGATATTCTCGGAACTACCGCTCGTACTGATTCCCATGAGCACATCGCCCTTCCTCCCCAACGCAAGGACCTGGCGGGAAAAAACATCCTCAAAACAGTAATCGTTGCAGTAGGCTGTAAGGAATGACGTGTCTGTCGTAAGGGCCAGAGCTGGAAGTCCGGGTCGATCACGGTCGCCGGACAGACGACATACAAATTCTGCCGCCATGTGCTGACAGTCGGCAGCGCTTCCCCCGTTCCCGCAGAGCAGGAGTTTCCCCCCAAACCTCATGGAATCGGCGATCAACGAGGCAGCACTTATGATTGAACCGCTTCCACCAGATGTTATTTCCCGCAAGACGGCCGCCGTTTCAAGAAGAGATACCGATATGATTTTGTTGAATAGATCGTTCATCTCATTTTCCATTGTCTTCCTCCCCGATCCATTTCCCGATGAACCCGACTGCGTCTTCAATGCTATCTGCAACCACGTCCCAGACCGGTTTGCCTTCCAATTCAGTGTTACGTCCATAACCCGTCCTGACTAATATCCCTTTAGCCCCTATTGCTCTGGCAAATTCCATATCGGATCTTTTGTCGCCCACAACGAAAGACCCTGAAAGATCGACGTTCAAATCCCGGACAGCCTGAAAAGCCATGCCTGGTCTGGGTTTGCGACAATTACAATCCTCCCGGGGAGCATGCGGACAGTAATAGGAAACATCAATAGAAGCACCGCTCCTTCTCAGGAGCGAATCAATTCTCTCTTCAACTTTCTGGTAATCTTCTTTCAGAAACAATCCCCTGCCTATCCCGGACTGGTTGGTGACGACGATCACTCTTAACCTCATTGAGGACAACCTTTTGATCGCTTCTGCCGCACCGTTGATCAGGATCACATCATCAGGGTTATGAATGAAAACTTTTTCCTCAATTATCACTCCATCCCGATCCAGGAAGACTGCACGATTGCTTTGCAAGAGACAGGCCACTCCTTCAGCAGAAAATTTACAGGATACGGCAATCCATTACGGGTCTCTGAGAGACTGAATTCGTACATCAAGGTTCTATACCAGAATCACATTTATCTCCTTTCAGATCTCCGTTCATTTCATTTTGAGAACCTGACATAAAAATCTGAATTTAAACAAGAGCCTTGAATGGGGAACCCTTTTGGTATATAACTTCATTATCGTTTGAGAAATGGTTTTTTGAAATATTACGTCAAGGTTCACGGTGCTTGTGAACTATCGATCCTTGCCGGCAGGATCTTTGTCAGGACACCAGATCTTCCGCCTCTTTGCATCCAACTTCCCGATTTGATGAAAGCAGAATGTCTCTGCAGTCTTCCAGACATAAAGGGGCCTTATCCTGTTTTCAGTCTTCAAAAAACAATATTGTCCTTGCATTAATATCCCTTTTTCATCAAAGGGGAGTGATATCGTTGCATCGGAATGAGCGGGCAGGATTTCAGGATCTATTCGCACAACATTGCGTAGAAATAACAGGGGCTTCAAATAATGAAGAAAAAGAAAAGAATTTGGACTCCCGTGAGATATGGGAGATAATCTTTGAACCCCTTTACGGCTTCCGGGAATTTATTCTGGACCTGTTTGGTACCCCGCCTTCCACCCCGAAAATACCAGCCTGTTTCCGTAATAGAACTATTCTACAACTAAACCCGGTACTGTTTATCGGTTCAGGCTGCAACCGTTTCTGTTATTCATTTCCAGGCAGGCCGGACCTTTGCATCAAGATCGACAGGCCAATTAATGGATCTCCAAACAATTCCCGGAGGATGAGGCTGAAAAAGTACATTTTGCCCTGGCTTTACAGTATATCCTGCAACCGGGACGAGGCGGATTTCTATTTTACGAAGGCGCCCAGTCTTGGTGAAGTGCTTTATCTGCATGCTCCTCGTTGTTTCGGGATTGCTTTCACCAACCTTGGCCCGGGGTTGGTTCTTGAACGGATAAGAAATCATGATGGCACCCCTTCACTGCTACTCGCAGATAACCCCTTTGACCGACCGGATAGCGTAGAGCACATTATGTCTCTAATTGATGAACTATATGCATTTTTGAGGAGAAATGACCTTGTCCTTTTTTGTTGGAACCCCGACAACGTAGTATTAAGACATGATCCTCAGGGCATAGAACACCTGGTAGCGATCGATTGGAAAAGCGAAAGCAGGCCTAATGATGACCTTCCATTCAGCTCCATGTGCAGATTCCTTGCTAGAAAGAAGATGGAGAAGAAAGTGCTGGAATTGAAAGAATGGGTAATCGATCATGGGAGATAGCTGCCATAGATGAACAAGATCATCTCCCGCATTAAAAAATTACTTGCCATCGAGCCGGTTGAGAGTCAACCAGACTTGGAATAGAAAAAGGGAATTGCTTTTTTCAGAGTGTTCCGCCAGACACAAGGCCGAGAGTGATCCTTGCAGAGTGACCTGGTCACATTTCATGGTTCGACCACGCTATGGAAAAAACGCAACACGGATGCCGTCATGGTCTGGACTGAAGGCACAGCGGCGATATCAAACGGGGGAGGATTTTCCTCCCCTTTAATGATCTCCTCGATCCTTTGACGCCATTTCCCAACATCTCCAGGAGTTATGAGAGGGGCGTTTTCACCAACCACCTCTCTTACTGGCTCGATGTCAGAAGCAAGGACGGGGATCCCCACCTGGATAGCCTGCATAAGGACCAGCCCCATTCCTTCATCAAGGGAAGGGAAAAGAAGCAGGTCGCTTCTTGCCATCCATTCCTGGGGGTCATCCCGGAAACCGTGAAAGTGGACCCTTTCCGAAAGACCCAGGTATTCTGACAAGGCCTCCAGTTCCTCCCGCTGTGGACCGTCACCGATTACATCCAATTTCCATTCCAGGTTCTTCAGTCCCCCTAGAGCCTCAATCACAAAGTGAAGCCCCTTGATCCTCGTCAAGCGGCCCACGAAGAGAAAACGTTTTTCCTGCTCTCCCCTGTTCTCCCATTTTAATTCGCTGGGCGGAAGCCCGTTCATAATCACCGTCCGGCGATCTGGAAGGTATTGCTCCAGGTGCATTTCAACCGCCCTGCTAATGCAGATCGCTCCGTTAGCCCTTGGAAAGGGTTTCAAACCCTTGTTTAAACTATATCGTGCATGAGCCGTAAAAACCCAGGGAATATCTGCTATGGAAGATGCCCACCATGCTATCCAGGCCGGGACCCTCGAGTGGGCATGTAGGATGTTCCACCTCTCCCTTTTTGCCCTGCAGGCGATCTTCAATGCCGAATAAAGTCCTGTGACGGGGTTCTTTCTGTGTACAGGCAGTCTCCAGATCTCGACTTCCGTATCAAGTTTTCCCTCCAGTTTACCGCCTGCAGTAATTACCGTTACCTGGTGACCGATCCCGGCCAGAGCGTTTGAAAGCCAGAGGACGTGTCGTTCTGCCCCACCCTCGTGAAACTCGGGAAGGATTTCGGCTATCTTCAAAGGCCCCATCTCTGGATCATCCATTCGGCCGCTCTTCTTGCTTCATTGAATGAGAAATCCCTTCCTTGACCTTCCTGAACCTCGGGTCTTCCATCAAACTCGACAGATCCGTAAATCTGTGCCAATCCTCGCCTGCAAAGTGATTTTATCATTAATTCAAACCTTGGAGCACCCCACAGCCTTCCAGGAGACAGGAATCCCTTCTCGTCCATATTTGCCGTAAGGTCTTGAAGCTTTTTCCGGAACCCCTTCTTTTTCCCTACCCTGAGGATCTGTAAAACGCGCCCCCCGGTCGCCGCCTCGGAGATCATGGAAACGGAGTCCTCGGTACAGAATATTCTCTCACAGACT
>CAZAMZ010000116.1:0-5601 GCA_964486375.1 uncultured Synergistaceae bacterium
GGTCACACAAATATCAACAGCACCGGCAAGAATATCGTTCGCCCGGAGGATAGCGCCTCCGTCCTTCCTGACGCTGCTCCCGAAAGTTATGGGGAAGCCGTTGTCGCGGAGCCTCCCTAAAGCCCTGAAGGCCATCTGTGCCCCGTCGATGTTGAGGATTCCTACTGAAGGACGGTCCATACCAAGCGACCTGGCAACAGCTATCCCGTATACTGCGTTCCTGACCATCGCTTCAATGCGTTCAGTCGCACTTGTGCCGGTTGTGGATGCGATGAACATCGGTTTCCCCCTGGCAGGTGTTACGACCCTTCCAATAGTGGACACGCCAAGCGGGAATGGATAGTGAAGCGCTACGGCAGCGCTTATTCTGCCTTCTTTCAAGGCCGATTCCATCGCTTTTGAAATATCTTCCTCACAGTCGGGGGTTTCGATACAGCTCAGATGTTCGTACCCGGCTACCGGTGGGCCGATCATGACCACTTCAAGGCCCGGCCGGGACCTCATGGCGAGGACTGCGCCCATGGCCAGTTCCTCCGGGCCCAGTTCGCTTCCGGAGGCCATGAGTCCAACACTGACACGGGGTCCCCCGCTCCGGGCCGATGCAACTATCTCCTTCAGGGCTTCACCGATGATCCTTTTTGTTGTCCCGTCATTCATGACCGTCACCCCGCAAGCACCCCGGAGAGGTCCTGCAGAGCTTCAAGGAGCATTTCACGGACTTCCTCACGGGAAACTCCCCTGGCTTCTTCCGGCTTTCCACCGGAAGGCTCAATAATGAAAGATGCACCATCCGAAAGGTTTGTTAGCCTTGCCAGGAAAAGGCTCCCCTTACCGATGATCATCACCCTGCGGTATTTCCCTTCTTTTATTGCCTCGCAGGCATGGCCTATGTAGGGAACGCCTGAAGGAATGTGGCCCTGGGTGTGCGCAAATCCCGGGATACCTTTCTTCTCCACGAAAGCCGGCATCTCTTCTTTCTTGATAATCCCTTTCATTACGGCAAGCGCGGCTATCATTTTGAAATTGGCGGCAGGCACATCCCCAGCCCCCGCCGGAACGGTTATTTCGGGGATCTGAAGTTCTGCAGCGAATTTATCTATATCATCGAAAGAAAGACCTATTTTCTGCAGGGGTTCCAGGACCAGGGCCGATGTGATGGCCTGCGGAGATGCTCCCGCTCCTACGGAATGCTTTCCAAGTGCGTCAAGCCTCATCACAGGACAGGTCCCGTCGTCGGGATCCAGAAGCACCGCAAAGCTGCCAAGACAGTCTTCCAGCGCGGGCATGCCTTTTCTTACGTGATCCCGGCTGTTCATGAAAAGCTTGGGTATGGCACCACCCGCAAGGACGACCACGTTGGGTCTTGCACCGCTGGCCACCTGGGTGGCTCCGGCTATTACCGCGTTCACCGGTCCGGCGCAGAAACTCCTGACATCGAAGCCGGAAGCGTTGACACAGCCTGCGATCTCGGCAATGGCCTTTGCAAAATTCCCGCCTCCCCGCTGGTTCATGTCACCGGCGGCTTCCTCGGAACATTCAATAATGTAGTCTATTGCACCGGGTGCCATTCCGGCGGTTTTTAGAAGATGCAGGAGAGCCAGCACCGATCCGGCCTTGCTGGCTATGTTTTCAAGAAGGACATGGGCCGAAAGGGATTCGTCGATCTCGTGCCCCTTTCTGCAGCAACCCGCAATTTCCCCTTGGTAATAAAGGGGGAGGGCCCCGTGTTTTGCGATCTCATCGTCGATCTCGTTCGAAGGGTGTCCCTTTTCCAGCCTGGACAGCATCTTTTCATCCATGAGGGGATGCTTCTGAAGATCAGTGACGACCCTGGCGGCAAAAGACTCCTCAAGCCATATTAAATCGAAGACATCGCATATATCCATCAGCCCAAGGAATTCCCCTTCAGGCATTATCTCGCCGAACTTCCCGAAGCGCGAAACCCCTTCCATCCTGTTCTGGTACATCGGGGCAGTCCGATCGAGAAGGCTGTCAAGTTCTATCCCGCCGATATAGGCCTGGTTGGGGGCATAACTGCAGGCTTCTTCGAAGGACTGCATGCTGCCGGCCAGTTTCTTTATGAACTCCGTCGCTCCGTGGGAGATCTTCTCCATATAAGGAGTGTTCCCGTAATGCAATGCCAGTTCCGGGGTGTGATTCAGACAGTATGAATAACCCCTTATCGCTACACGAGCCATTGGCGGCTCCTCCCTCCGATTCTGTTAATGGCAGGCCCGGACTGGGAGGTCCGGGCCTGCAGAAAAGTGTTTCAGTCGTTGAAAACAGTCTGATCCTCAACAGGCGTCTGGAGTGCCTTCAGAGCCTTTTCCACAAGGGTCCTTCGGATCTTCTTTTCCTCCCCGGGGGTCTTTGAGGGATCCCCGAGGGGGTAAGGTATGGCTACAGCCGGAATTATCCTGTTAGCCCCGACT
The DNA here is from genome assembly GCA_964486375.1 of uncultured Synergistaceae bacterium. Taxonomy (GTDB): domain Bacteria; phylum Synergistota; class Synergistia; order Synergistales; family Thermovirgaceae; genus UBA4066. Next base: position 2,433 of record CAZAMZ010000116.1, read on the forward strand.
GTGAGAGAGATCGGGACTATGGTGCAAACGTGAGCAACAGGAAGTCCCGCTCTTTCGATCTCCTTTACGATCGTTGCACCGCAACGAGTACAGGTGCCTCAGGTGGATGTTACTATTACAGCGTCAACATTGTTATCCTTCAGCTTCTGTGCTATCTCGGCACCGAAACGCCTGGCGTTTCCGACAGAGGTGCCATTACCGACGGTGGTGAAGAAAGTCTCGTAGAATTTACCGAAGACCCCTTCCTTCTCGAGGGCCCGCATGGCATCCACGGGCAGCACCCTGTTCGGGTCATCGTTGGCATATGTCGGATCGTAGCCCCCATGAGCGGTCTGATAAGTCGATGCATCGATCTCCATTACCCCGGCAAGGCTATACTCCCCGTATTTTGAGGCACTGGATGCCTCGATATGGTCCGGGTTGCCCCTGGGCACGATGCCCCCTGAAGTCACAAGGGCGATGGTTGCCTTCTTCATTTCCATGACAGGCGGGTTGGGGGCAACCCTGTCAAAGGTCGGCATGGGGTATTCAGTTGTGAAGGGCTCTCCGCGAAGCTTCTTGACGAACATATCGACAGCCCTTTCGGCCCCTGTCTTGTCCATGAAGAAGTTGACCCTGACACCCCTTTCTATGTATCCTTCCTGTCCGGGTTTGCCAAGAGCCTCTCCCTTCAGCAACTTTACAAGGAGTTTTGCCATGGCCGGAACGGCATCCTTCATGCCCCTGGCGCTGTCAGCGGTTGGAACAATGTAGGTCGACTTGCGGAACATGTCGACTCCCGGGTTCTCCTGATACATGCCTGAAACGGTAGGGATGCCGAGATTTTTTCTGACGGCTTCGCAGACTGCGCCACAGGCAGTTCCGTATCGCCCGGCGTTGAATGCCGGTCCCGCTATTACTGCATCAGGCGAGAAGGAAGATATCAGATCAAGGACTTCCTGCTCAGCCTTTTCAAGGTTGTCGGCAAAATAGGTGTCTCCGCAGATGACGGTTCCGACTATCTCGGCTTCATTTCCCAGTGCCGCATTAAAAGCCTGGCCGGGTCCCACGAAACCATCCCTTGACTCAGGCCTGTGTCCGGCCATTTCCTCGCCGCCGATCCCCGCGAAGAACTGGTTGATATAGTGGACTACCTTGTACGCCATTAAAGATTTCCCCCCCTTTCCTCGGAGCAACCCCCTAAAGGGTATATTTCCCGTATTGTTCGCGAATACCCTTTACAGCGTTCGCAAGGGCCCCCGTATCCAGGACCATTTCCATCATGCCTATCTGGTCTTCCCATACAGAGGCATCTGCCTCTTCCCTGATCTCCTGCTCAAAAACATGGTAAACCGCGAGTCCCAACGGGACTCCAGCCAAAGGACCTGCAAAAGTGGGATCGCCATTGGTCACCGTTTCCGCATAGATCTCGGCTCCCTCGGCATCGGAGGAACCCAGTATCACTACAAGGTTCTCCCCCCCGTGTTTCTCAGCTGCGTCCTTGACGCGCTGCTGGTTCTGCAGATCCATGGCACCCGCGGCGGTTCAGACGAAGCACTCGGTCACCGAGAATACAAAGTCTGCCCCGCAATTCTTCAGGCTTTCCTCCATGGCGGGAGCGGCGACACCGTCCCTTTCACCAAGGAGAAGAACCTTCTTCCCTGCAAGCTTACCCAATTAAAGCACCTCCTCCAGCTGTCGAAATAGATCAGTTCTTCCGCCGTTCAATCAGAACTAGATAGTGTAAGCACCAATACGGCTGAACCCCAGTTCGCTTGTAGCACCTGTTATTGCCTGTATCTCAACTTCGATCGAACCGTCAGCCCTTAGCGATCCGTCAAAACCTCCGGCAATGATGTTCGCGGTATCAGCAATGCCGATCAACTTGTCCATTTTCGGAAGAACGATCGTCTCGTTGGCATTGGCACCGGTCACAACCGCGTCTGCTTCCGGACATGCATCCGCCAGGGACTGGCTTGCTCCGTCCCTTCCGGCGTACTCATCGGTCACAAGTACCGTCTTTATCCCGGCCTGCTCCGCCTTGCGGCAGTTCATTATCAGATCCGTATCGGGATTGCCGAACCCTTCCTCGCTGATGATCACACCTTCAACACCCAGCATCCCTGCCAGTTTCACTGCATAGGAAGAACTGCGTTTCTTGTCGGCAAGAGTGGTGTTCTCGTTGGTGATGATGCAGCCCACGAAGTTGAAGTCCTTTCCGTGCCTTTTGTACATGTTCGAAATGATCGGGTTGTTCTGGTGCGAATATGTGCTGTTCTTGTCACAGGCAGAAACGCAGTTCCCCGAGACTATGGCCCCGTCCATTACCTCGTTGGGATGGATCAGGGTAGGGATTATCTTTTTGGCGTCGACTCCGTATACATAAGTGTCGTGGAGAAGACCCTGGGACTGGAGCATGTAGAGATACGCCACTTTCGGCAGATCCGGGAATGATGTCATGGCCCTGGCCAGATCGGGCAGGGCGTAGGTCTCGATATCGCCCCTTGCCGAATCCTTTACAGCCGAAGCAAGGAAGTGGGCTGTTTTAAGCCCGGCAAGCCTGCAGGCGGACTCGTAATCATGTTTCTCAAGATCATCGGCTGGTTCCACTACCAGGACTATGTTGAAGGTCTTCGAGAAGGGGGTATATTAAGCCACTGGCCCAGACATATCGATGATCCCCTCCTGGAAGCCTACTATCCTTCCGCAGGTGACCACCGCCGCCCCGCCTAGCACAAGGGTAGCCCCCTGGCCCACGGACTCCACGTCCCCGATAAAACCCGGGAACACCTCCCCGGGACCTTCAAGTTTGCACCTTGGTTCCACTACGTCCTTTACGGGAATTATCCTTGTTCTATCCCCGGGCAGCGCCAGTTCCACCTTAACGCCGGAAATCCTCGGATCCTTCAGGAGCATGTCGACTATCTCTTTCCTGTTGACCGTCAGAGTGCCATCGTTAAAAGATGTCCTGTCGCCTTCCTTAAGGGCCTTGACGACAACCCTGTGAATCTTCAGTTCCAATTCGGTTTCCCCCCCTTCGAAATTCTCTCCGTCAGTCAGGCCAGGTTCTCGACTTTGGTCCGTATTGCATCGGGAACAGCTTCAGCCCCGCTCAACCTCTCAACTATCTCCCCCCCCTTGTAGAAGAGGAAGGTCGGAACTCCCATCACCCTTAGTGAAATGACAAGCT
>CAZAMZ010000117.1:0-5576 GCA_964486375.1 uncultured Synergistaceae bacterium
TAGACTCCCCGAAATGATTTTGTATTTTCATAATGCATATCTTGTGAAGGAGGGTTCCCGTTGCGGATAAGCGCTGATCTGTCCAGGTTTTTTATTAACGGCATTATCCTTTATCCCGCCTTGGGGTCTCCCTCCTGGCGCGGCTGAAGTATAATCTGCCGCTAAAGCCTGGGAGGCCGGGACCCTTAAGGGTTCCGGCTTTTTTGTTTTTTTGGGGGTGATCAAAGGTCCGGAATGAGCTGAGAAAGAACAGGCATACTCAACATTTAACGAGAGGGGTTTTAGAGATGAGCAACGCGGGGGATGCAAAACAGGGGTTTTTCAGCAGGATGATGGCTTCTTCTTCTTATAAGAAATACATTCTGCCGGGCCTTATTTCACAGTCAGTCATCATTGCGGGGGGATACGGAACCGGCAGGGAGCTGGTGGAGTACTTCGTTAACTTCGGGAGCCTTGGCGGGATCCTGGGCATGGTACTTGTGACAACGACCCTGTGGTCCCTGGTCTTCGCCGTGAGTTACGAGTTCGCCCGGACCTTCAAGGTCTACGACTACCGCAGTTTCTTCAAGGAACTGCTCGGTCCCGGCTGGGTTCTGTATGAGGTTTGCTATATCGTCCTTCTTCTGATCGTCCTTGGTGTTGTCGGTGCTACATCGGGGAGCATATTTATGCAATCCTTCGGTCTCCCGCCCCTGGTGGGTGCGGGACTCTTCCTCGCAGGCGTCGCCACCCTGACCTTCTTCGGGAGCTACGTGATCGAGGTGGCCATGTCCTGGTGGTCCTACGTTCTGTACACAGTATTCCTTGTCTTCCTGCTGGTCGGGATCTCCCAGGTAGGGGGCCAGATCAGCGCAAGCCTTGCTACAGGCGAGATAAAAGAAGGATGGGCCCTTGGAGGCTTTAAATACGCTTTCTACAACCTCGGCACCTTCCCGGCGATCCTTTTCGCACTTAACTACATCGAGAGCAGAAAAGAAGCCGTTATTTCCGGGATCATGACGTCCATCATCACGATCCTTCCCGGATTCTTCCTCTACCTGGTCATAATGGGGTTCTACCCAGGCATCCTAGACGTGGAGGTACCAGCCTACACAATCCTGGGACAGATCGCGCCCTGGCTCCTTCCTATCTACATGGTTGTCCTGTTCGGGACGATGATCGAAACGGGAGCGGGTTTCATCCATGCCGTGAACGAACGCATCAATTCCTGGATGGTGGACCGGAAGGGCAAGGCCCTGACAAAGGCACACAGGGGAGCTCTTGGCGGGTTCATGGCCCTCATAGGTCTCGGGGTTGCATCTTTTGGCCTGATCGGCCTTATCGCCAAAGGTTACGGCACCATCAGCTGGGGGTTCTTCCTCCTGCATGGTGCGGCACTGTTCACCATAGGTCTCTATAAGATCAGCAAGAAGAACTCGGAAGCAAAAGCCTGATAGTTACAGGAAAGGGAGGAAAGCCCATGGACTGGAAGTCTCTTGCCGGATACACGAAAAAAAGTATCGAAAAGAGCTGCGCGGTCATTGAAAGGGACGAGAAAAGCATCCCCGGCGCTGTTGCCATAAAGTACTTTCCCATGGCAATTGAAAAAGCCGAGGGTTCCCAGGTCTGGGATGCCGACGGCAACCGTTATATTGATTTCCTTACCAGCGCCGCGGTATATAACGCAGGCCACTGCCACCCCTCGATCGTCGAGGCGGTCAGGGACCAGGTCGGCAAACTGCAGAACTATACCGTCGTCTATTTCTATAACGACCGCCAGGTCAGGCTGGCGGAGCTTCTTGCCTCTACGACCCCGGGCGATTTCCCCAAAAAGGCTGCTTTCGGTTTCTCCGGCTCTGACGGGGTCGATGCGGCGATCCGGGCCGCACGATCTTACACCGGCCGGAAAAAGATACTGAGTTTCAAGGAGTCCTACCACGGAATGACTACGGCATCCCTGTCAGTAACAGGGATCGTAAGCGATGAAGTAAAAAGATCGGTATGCCTCGATCCGAACGTCCTTTTTGCCGAATATCCTGACCCTTACCGAAATTCATGGGGTATCGACGGCTATGCCGACCCGGAGGCCCTCACAGAGGCCGCAACGGGATCCATCAGGGAACTCCTCGAAAAGAACCGGGGGGACGTGGCCGCTGTGCTTATAGAACCGGCACAGGGTGATGGAGGCATGATCTTCCCGCCCTTCAGTTTCATGAAAGAGCTCAAGAAAATTACAGAGCAGGAAGGCATTGTCTTCATCGACGAAGAGGTCCAGACAGGGATGGGACGCAGCGGAAGATGGTGGGCCATTGAACACTTCGATGTCGCTCCGGACCTCCTTGTTTCAGCCAAGGCCCTTGGCGGGGGGATGCCCATTTCCGCAGTCGTAGGCAGGGCAGATATCCTGGATGCTGTCCCGGTGCCGCTCCTTGCCTACACGCACACCGGGCACTCGGTCAACTGCGCCTCGGCAGAGGCGATGGTAAAGGTGGTCAGGGACGAAAAACTGGCGGAGGAAGCCTGGAAAAAGGGGAAACTGCTGGCCGACTGGTTTAAGGACAAGGCCGAAAGCTATCCCTTCATCGGGGATATCCGGCAGAAAGGCCTTCTTATGGGAGTCGAGATAGTCTCCGACAGGGAGAGAAAGACCCCCGACAAGTCTATGGCACTGAAGATATCCTGGGCTGCCTGGGAGAGGGGTCTGATACTTATAACCTTCGGGAAGAGCGGCAATGTTCTCCGGATCGCCCCCCCGCTCAACATTCCGGACAACCTCTTCAAGGAAGCCCTCGAAATAATGAATGCCTCCCTTGAGGATGCGGCATCAGGGAGGGTGTCAGACGACATCCTGCCGTACCTTAAGGGCTGGTAGCAACAGATCCACCTCCTTCTCTTCTTGGAAAAAGGCCCGGCCTGCACCCGCCGGGCCTTTTTCTATTGTTTCACTTACTGAAGGGAGAGCAGAAAATCTTCCAACCCCTGCTGATACGTTTCGCCCGAGAGGAGGAACCCGCCGTTGTGGTCACCGGAGATCTGAAGGAATTGTTTCGGTTCCGGGGCGGCCTCGTAGAGCCTGATCCCGTGTGAAAAGGGGACTATTTCGTCATCGGGGCTGTGAATGACCAGGACCGGGCAGGATATCCTTCGAAGGTTCTCCTCTGTAGGGTATTCGCTGCGCAAAAGAAGACCCACAGGGAAAAGGCGGACAACCCTCGAGGCCATTTCTGCAAGAGAGGTGAAGGAGGACTCCATTATCAGTGCATGGGGAAGTGTTTCGATGGATATCCTTGCTGCAACGGATCCGCCAAGGGATCTCCCGAAAACAACAATACGGTCGGGTGAGAAACCTCGATCCACCAGATAGCTGAAGGCTGCTGAACCGTCCCTGTAGAGCCCTTCCTCGGAAGGCTTGCCCCCGCTCTTTCCGTAACCCCGGTAGTCAAATATGAAAACGTCCAGCCCTAGTTCGTGAAAGATCCTGATGGATTCAAGCCTGTGGGATATGTTCCCTGCATTGCCGTGGCAAAAGAGAAGCACCCTGGCATCGGACATTTCCGAAGGGATGAACCACCCGTGAAGGGGAACTCCGTCGGTGGATTCAAAATCCACGTTCTCGAATGAAAGGCCGATCCTTGAAGGGGAAGCGGAGATCTCTTGCCAGGGCTGGTATATCATCCTGTCCTGCAGCAGGAAGATGCCGGCGCAAAAGACACCGTATATCAGGACAACCCAGAATAACACCCTTAAGAGGCTCATTGCCCTGCCGGCATAAAGCTCCTGTAAACCCTGGCATGGGCAACGAAGGTGACAGGAACGGTTATGAGAAGCCCAAGACCGAACAGAAGGGCACCCAGGAAATTGATGCCTACAATAGAAAGGAGAAAAAGGAAAAGATCGAGCCAGGACCCCTTTGTAAGCTCCCCGGCAGCCTTTAGCGCATCCATGGGCTGCATGCCCTTGTCAATGATCAGGTATGGCATGAACTGATACCTTACCGCAAGGTATACACCGGGCACTACAAGAAGGATCATCCCGACGCCGATCATTACCGAAAACAGGACCGACCCCAAAAGGTAAGGGATGAACAAAGGTTTCATCCCCTCTATTTGTCGAATATCGAAGGAATTCCGATCGCAATAGGAGAGGCTGACAATGATGACGGCCATAGCCGATATTACCCTCCACAACCAGGCGGTGCCCCTGAGGAAAAGGACCGGGACGGATAACCACGGCATATCCCTGACCATGACGCCCATCATTGCTGCCGGAACTCCCAGGATCAACATCATCACCAGAAAGAAAAAAACGTTATCCCTGAAAACTTTCCAGCCGAATTCCAACGATTGCCTTTTATCGATCTTGCCGCCCATCTCTTCCCCCCCTCTTGTCCCGGGAGTGAAACCCCGCAGATCAGGCCCCGGAATACTCTCCCGCTTGCTCCTCTCCGGAAAGGACTCTAAGTGCACCCTCAGCAAGGGCTTTCATCTCGTCCTCGCCCGGGAAGACAATCACCCGGGAGATGAATGATATCCTTTCAGAAACGGCCTGGACAAAAGCACTGCTGAAGGCCAGCCCCCCTGTCAGCACAACGGCATCAACATCCCCTGAAAGAGAGCCGGCACGGGAGCATATCTCCCGGGCAACCTGGTAGGCCATTGCCCGGAAGATCAGGTCTGCGTGTCCATCGCCATCGCTGATCCTTTTCTCTACCTCCCTGAGGTCGTTGGTACCCAGGTGGGCCACAAGCCCTCCGCCGCCGACCATTTTTTTCATCAGGTCAGGAAGTTCCATGCCGCTTGAAAAAGCGAACTTTACCAGTTCTCCTGCGGGAAGGGAACCTGCCCTTTCAGGGGCAAAGGGGCCTTCTCCGTCCAGGGCGTTGTTGACGTCGATAACCCTTCCCCTTCTATGGGCGCCGACGGAGATCCCCCCGCCCATATGTGCAACGACAAGGTTGGCCTCCTCATAGGGTTTCCCCAACTCTTTCGAAGCCCTTCTCGCCACAGCTTTATGGTTAAGGGCATGGAAAATGGACCTTCTTTCGATCTCGGGGATCCCGGAAAGGCGCGATTCTTCGTCAAGTTCATCCACCACAACGGGATCGACAATAAAGGCAGGAAGCCCTCCTGCCTTGTCAGCGATCCTCCTTGCCAGGGGCCCACCCAGGTTGCTGGCGTGCGATCCGTACCTGCATGACCTGAGGTCATCAAGCATGATCTCATTGACCAGGTAGGTTCCCCCCGGGATCGGGCGCAGGAGTCCTCCCCTCCCAACAACAGCGCCAAGGGCTGCAATGTCGGTCCCTTTTGCCTCCAGGACCTTCATCGTCTCTTCAAGCCTGAACTGTTCCTGGGACGGGATATCCGGGAACAGGCCTATCTGGTCGATATCGTATCTCTGGGTATCGGACCACACCTCTTCCGAACCTCTGTAGAGTGCCACCTTTGTGCTGGTGGAGCCTGGGTTGATGGCAAGAACCGCTGACGCCTTCATCCGGAACCCCCTCGAGAGAAGGAAGGACTATTTCTTCTCGTATGCAGACATTACCACCGCCGAGGCAATGGACAACAGTTTCGTCTCGGAGGAGGCGGCCCTGC
>CAZAMZ010000118.1:0-5547 GCA_964486375.1 uncultured Synergistaceae bacterium
GCAAGAACAAGAAAGGCCGGGGCCAGGGCAACGGGGTTCAGCGGGATACTGTCACCAGTTCCCTTATGGCTGAGAATTTCTTCTCCCCTATTCCCTTTACCGAAAGAAGGTCCTCCACGCTGGAAAATCTTCCCCTCTCCTCCCTGTGCCTGATGATCTCCTGGGCCAGTTTGGGTCCTATGCCCGGAAGTGACTGCAACGCTGCGGCATCCGACCTGTTGAGGTCAATGAGGGCCGATCCGACCCCGATGGTCCCGATCTGGCCGCTTACCGGGGGCCCGGGACCTTCTCCTTTTCTCGGGACGTGGATATGAATTCCGTCCTCAAGGGGGAGTGCCATGTTGAACGCCTCGGGATCAGCTTCGGAAGTAAGGCCGCCTGCCTGTTCAACCGCCTGGTAAACCCTTGTATCAGGGGGCAGACGGTAGACTCCCGGTCTCAATACGGCCCCGGTGATGTAGATGACCCAATGGTTTTCCTGTCCGGAACCTGTCGATGAAGGGGGTGAAGATCTGCTGTCCGGGGCAGTTTCCTCCCCCGTCACAACAAACGGGGCAGGCCCTGCGATCTGTCCCGAAGAACCCTTATCCCATCTGCCCGAGAAGACCGCAACCAGGAAACCGGCAGCCAGCAGGCATAAAATCCCGCCTGCCAGAAGAAAGATACCGCGCCTGGAAGGGGTCAGATCCATCAGTTAACACCACCCCTCGTGTCCTCCTGATGATCGCCGTCCAGAAGCTCACCCGCAAGGTGCCAGTTGCCGGCCCCGGTAATACGGACATCCACAAGGGAACCCGGCATAGATGCCTCTCCAGGGAAGATAACCACCTTGTCAGAGGGAGTACGGCCCTGTACAAGTCCCTCACCTTTCGGGGCAGGTCCGTCTGCCAGCACGGTGAAGACTCTTCCAACGAGCTGTCTGTTGATATCCAGGGATATCTTCGACTGTACGGAGTTGATCAGCCTGAGGCGACGCTGTTTCTCAGCGGCTTCGACCTGGTCTTCCATCCTTGCTGCCGGGGTCCCTTCCCTGGGAGAGTAAGCTGCCGTATGGACCAGGTCAAAACGGAACCGCTCGACAGCCTCAAGGGACATGTTGAAGTCTTCAAGGGTCTCCCCGGGGAATCCAACTATAAGATCACTTGTCACGGCCGGATCGGGCAGGTATGACCTTATCATTTCAACAATTGAGGCATACTTTTCAACGGTGTAGCCCCTGTTCATCATTACCAGCACCCGGTCGCTCCCCGACTGGATAGGAAGGTTGATTGCCGGACAGATGCACGGGTGCTCCGAAATCACCTCGACCACGTCACGGGTAAGATCCCTGGGGTGCGAGGTGGCGAACCTGATCCTGTCCATACCCTTGATCCGGGCCACGTCCCTTAGCAGCGAGGAAAAAACGTAACCGTTGGAAAAATCCAGCCCGTAGGTATTCACGTTCTGGCCGATAAGGGTGATCTCCCTGACCCCGTCGGAGATGAGCCTTTCGACCTCCGCGAAGATCTCATCGGGGCCCCTGGATATAAACCGTCCCCGCACATGGGGAACGATGCAGTATGTGCAGAAGTTGTCGCATCCGTGGGCTATTGTAATGAAAGCCTTCCAGGGGTTTGAACGCTTCATTGGTGGTTCCGCAAGATCGCAAAGCGAGACCGGATCCTCATCAAGGAGATATTTTTCTCCACCTGCCTCAAGGATCTCTTCCAGTTCCGATGGAAGCCTGCCCAGGCTCCTTGGACCGCAGACCAGCCTGACGGCAGGAAACCTCTTCATAATATCTTTTCCCACCCTCTGGGCCATGCAGCCGTAAACAACGATCACTCTCTTCCTTCCTGAGGCTGACGAAAGCCGGCCGATCTCACTCCAGACCTTCTGTTCAGCCTTCTCGCGTATGCTGCAGGTGACGAAAATGACTGTATCGGCCTCATCCTCCGGTTTTTCCGACCAGCCACGGGAGGCCAGAGCCGTTCTTACCCTGTCGGAATCATAGACATTCATCTGGCAGCCGAAAACCCTGATATTGAAACAGTACAAACCGTCGCCTCCATGTAAAATATTCACAGTGGGGAACCCACCTACGGAATGATACCACTTTGTGCCGGGATGTTATCCAGATAACGGAGGGAAAGACATGCCGATCATCTTTCAGAGAGTGGGAAAAAGATCGATCACCCTGTCCCTGTTCATAGCCATGGCCATACCCCTTGTTTCCTGGGCTTTCCCGGCGGATCCTCCTGCCCCTGGGGACATTCCGGGATGGAACTCCGGTGAGATTATCATCACGACCCTTGAAACATCCTCTGAAAACCTGGGGTATTGGGTTGAACGGAGCTATTCCAGGCAGACCGACGGTCATTCGGTAAACGTGATCATCATGAAAGGGCCGGGAACCGTATGGCGGGGGTTGCCCGACGGCACGGTCAGTGCCGATGACGGCCCGGCAGGTTCAGGGGCCACTTACAGGTCAGTCAGGATAGGCCCTCACAAGGGAGTAATGGAATGGCACCCTCTTACGGGGAGAGTTATCGTGGTTGAGTTGGCTCCAGGACTAACCGCCACCTTTGAAACAGTTCATGACGACGTACCCCTTGAATGGTTCGCCCGGGTGATCATCGAAGGACTTTAGCCAGACTTTTCCCTGCTTCTTCTCAATTCAATCGAACCACTTTTTCCGAAGTTCTTCCAGGTAACCCTCAGATGAAAGTGCATCAATGGCTTCGTTCAACTGTCTCAGAAGATCACTGTCTATCTTTCTTACCGCAAGACCCATGGCATCGGAAGTGATCCTTCCGGAAAAAGATATCCGGAGTCCGGCTCCCAACAGCGGATCATCCTTGAGAAACCTTTCGGCAGCTGTACCATCCATAAATGCAGCATCGGCTTTCCCTTCCAGGACCGCTCTCAGGGCTTCACCCGTACTCTCATACCTCAACAGCCTTACGTTCCCTTTTGTTGTGAGGTGATCATCCTGAATAGTCCTTGCCTGTACAGTAACATTCTTTCCGGCAAGATCATCCATGCTGCCGGGAACATTTTCTTCATCCCTGACAACAATGGCGTCGCGGGAAAAAAAGTAGGGCTTTGAAAAATCGGCCCTTTTTAGCCTCTCGGGAGTGATGCTCAATCCGGCTGCTATCAGGTCTATCCTTCCGCCAGACAACGAAGGGAGAAGGGCGTCGAATGCCATGTCGATGAAAAGTGCCTCTTTGTCTAGCCTCGATGCAATGGCCCTGACCAGGTCTATCTCAAAACCGGCAAGATCCCCTGAGGGCTCCCTGAATACAAAAGGGGGAAAGGTCGATTCCGTGCCTACCTTCAGGACATCGGAAGCCCCGGAAACGGAAGCCCGGGGAACGAACAAAATAAGGGAGACCAAAACTATTGACAGGGCCGACAGGATCCTTTTCATAGCTTGCACCACCATCCGTTTTTCCTTTATGCCAGAGGGAACATTATAGTTTCGTTCTTCCCTTGTGAGAAGCCCTTGAACCAATGGATACTGAAACGGCCAGAGCCGATGCAAGGTGAAGGTTGTTTATGCATGGTACCGAGGCCTCGATCGCAGCCCTTCGCATAAGGTATCCGTCCCTGAGGACTGCGGGCGCCCCGGATGCCACGTTGACGATCAGGTCCCATTCCCGTGATGCAATACCTGAAAGCAACGGTTTCCCCTTATCAACCTTGCGGGCGGGGATCCCCCAGTTCCTCAGAACCTCCGCCGTCCCGGCAGTGGCATCCACGGTCCATCCCAGGGCATGGAAAGCCGCTGCGACATGGGGGGCCTCCGGTTTGGCCCTGTCGGCTACCGACAGAAGCATCCTGCCCTTTTCGGGAACCTTCCACCCTGCCCCTCTCAAACCCTCGTACAGGGCTGCAGAAACGGTGTCCCCCACTCCAAGGGCTTCTCCCGTCGACTGCATTGCCGGACCGGGAAGCGCATCCACTCCCGGCAATTTTTCAGTCGAGAAGACGGGTACCTTTACGCCAAAAAGGGGTATCCTCTGGGAAAATCCCGGTTCAAGCCCCATTTCGGCCAGGCTTTCACCAAGGGCAGCCCTTACGGCCATTTCGACAAGGGGCAGACCCGACAGTTTTCCAGCGATGGGAACTGTCCGGCTCGCCCTGGGATTTGCCTCGATGACATAGAATTCATCACCTGAGAGAACAAACTGGATGTTCAGCAGGCCTTTCACTCCCAGTTCCACCGCTATCTTTCTGGATATTTCCTCTATCTGTTTCCTTCTCCCCATGGACAGGGAAACGTCGGGGAATATGGCTACCGAATCCCCGGAGTGGACTCCGGCCGGGTCAAGGTGTTCGAATATACCCGGTATCATGATCTCACTACCGTCAGAGAGCACATCGACTTCGAACTCGGATCCCGGAAGGAAGCGGTCGATCAGCACTGACTGATCCTCGTCGGTCTCAAGAGCGATTTTCAGCACTGAAGCCAGTTCGTTCGGCGAGGTGACCACTTTCATCGCCAGCCCGCCTATGACAAAACTGGGCCGCACCATTATGGGGTAACCGATCCTTCCGGCCTGCAAAAGCCCCTCCTCCATGCTCTTTACGGAACAACCTGGCGGCTGTAGTATGCCCAGATTCTCCAGGAGAGTTGCGAATTGTCCCCTGTCCTCGGTGGCCCTGACAACCCCTGAAGGGCTCCCCAGAACAGTAACTCCCTCCCTTTCCAGGTCCAGGCCGGCTTTGAGGGAAGTCTGCCCTCCGAAGGATGCAAATACCCCGCGGATCTTTTCCCTTTCCAGGATAGGCATCACGTCCTCCACCGTTATTGGTTCGAAATAGAGGGAGTCGGACATGTCGTGATCCGTACTGACGGTTTCAGGATTGTTGTTGATCATGACCGCTCTCATTCCCATTCGTTTAAGTGCTTCGACTGCCTTCACACAGCAGTAGTCGAATTCCACCCCCTGGCCGATCCTTATAGGACCCGATCCAAGGACAGCATATGCCTCCCTGTCGTCCATTATGGGCCCGTCATCTGCCACGCAGCAGCTGCCGTAGTAATAACCTGACTCGGCCGGTGCTTCACCGGCACATCCATCGACCTCCCGGTACCCCCTTTCTATTCCCAGGGACAACCTTTCTTCTCTTACCACTTTCCAGTCCTTCCCTGTAGCGGCCCCAATATCCCTGTCTGACAGCCCCATTGATTTGACGCGGCGTAGCAGGCCCTGCTCCAGACCTTTGTCCTTAAGTTCTTCCAGGGATCGGGTGACCCGGGAAAGCTGTTCGATAAAGAAAGGATGGATACCCGACTTTTCGGCGATCACTGAGGGAGACGTCCCTCTCCTGAGGAGTTCGAAGATCGACCAAAGCCGCCTGTGGGTGGGTGATGAAAGATCTTCCTCGAGTTCCTCACGGGTCAGGGTTTCATTTTTAATATCCACTATCCCTACGGGGAGATCGAGGGACCTGACCGCCTTTGCCGCTGCTTCTATGAAGGTCCTGCCTATGGCCATGACCTCTCCAGTGGACTTCATCCTTGTGCCTACCCTGTATTCGGCACCCGGACATTTTTCG
>CAZAMZ010000119.1:0-5534 GCA_964486375.1 uncultured Synergistaceae bacterium
CTGAAATGCTGGTGCAACCTCATCAGGCCCTCGGCAAGGTATTCGGGTCTCTTTTCCTGCTGGGCTATACGTATATAGTAATATGCGAGCTCTCGCAGGGCCGTGTCCCTGACCAGCAGTTTCGCCGAAGCCCTCTCATAATACAGCTTCTGTTCATATGGATCCTGGGCCATTGTCGCCTTTCTGAGCATCCTGTCCCCGGCCATTCCGTTACCCAGAAAAAGCAGGCCGGCAACAGCCACAGAACCCATGGCCAAGCCGAGGCTTCTGAGAACCCAATCCTTCCTTATTTCTGTCCATGCTGTTCTTGAAGGAAGGATCTCCCTGTTGGCAACTGCGAAGGCCACCGACATCCATACAGCGTCTTCGATCCTGTGAAAGGGCCTTGTCCAGAGGGCGTTGAACCAGATAAGGACAATAAAACCCGAAGCCCAGATCGCCTCGGGAGAAAGGGGGTCCCCTCTCCTGAACCTGGAAATGAAACAACAGAGCCACCAGCAACCCATAGAAAGAAGGATGAGACCGCCTATGATCCCAGTCTCGCAGAACCACTGAAAAATCTCGCTATGGGCCCAGTAGGTGTACTGCCATTTCATCCCGGGATGCTTTTCCAGCATCCTTCGCTGGGCTTCAAGGTAGTTCCACTTGTAGTGACCAAGGCCAACACCCCTGACGGGGTGCATTTTGAACATTTCCCATGTCGTAAGCCAGATGCTGTCGCGTTTGCCAATGGTCTGGAAGTGTTCGACCATATGCACGGTCTTCATGACGAAGGCGTTCCCTCTCCCGAAAATGATAGTACCGGAAAAGGTGAAGGCAAGAATTGACGCTATGACGGCAAGGCGCACCAGGACTTTCCTGCCGCCCACTGCCTTTGAGAGGAGGATGGAGATGACCAGAAGACCTGCAGAGTAGGAAAAAACAGCTGATCGACTTGTGGAATTCCATAACCCCCAGCTGTTCACAGACAGGAGCAAAAGATTTATGATCAGTGGCAAACGCCCATTGAATTGCCTGGAAAGCCCTTCCTTCCCTCCCAGGTACATCCAGGAGGAACCCAGCATCGCCATTGCGATCCATAGGCCGAACATATTCTGCTGTCCCGTGTTGCCGATGTATTTGCCCGGTGTCGGGTATACAAATGGGAACAGGCTTTGCATATCCCGGATCTGAAGCTCGGCGAAAAGGACGTTAAGTACCCCCACCACAGCAGCGGACCACAGGAAAACCGGCAATTTGCCTTTGTCCAGCCCGTTCCATGAAACGACATAGACCCCCCAGAGAGTTGAAAAGAACAGCCACTCCCTTGTGAAGGTGGGTATGGAGGTTACAGGCGCCCAGAGGGGCTGCATGAGGACGAAAAGGACGAGGAGGAGCCATAGCACAGCGAAGGGATCGAGAACGAAAATGTTCCTTGCCCTGCTGGAAAAAGCCAGCCTGAATCCTGACGCTGCAACCAGGAAACCTGCAGGGATGAAAACAGCTGCCCATTTCATAAGGTGGAGCGTCTCGAACCAGAATACCCCGGAAAAGACAATGTTGGGCAGTACAAGGATAACGAACATGAGTGATGTCGATATAGCCGGCGGAACTATCGGAAGATCCCCCGCTGAACAGGTGGGTCCATCTCCCAGGTCCTGGAGAGCTTTTGATATGCCAGACCGATCCAAAAAGGTCACTCCGTTCCGGTTGCTCCGTCTCTTTCTTCTTACCCTTTTGCAAGGTTGACACGCCGGATCGTCGCCGATCCCGGCCCGGGTTCCGGAGAACGGTTAATGTCAGGGATGCCAGGCCTGGCTGGCAAACCGGGCGTGTTCCTTGAAGAACGTCAGCCTCACTGTTCCAGTAGGACCGTTACGGTGTTTGGCAACGATCACATCGGCGCTGTTATCTCCCTCTTCCGCCGAAGACTCGTAGTAGCCTGACCGGTAAAGAAGCACTACCAGGTCTGCATCCTGTTCTATGGCGCCGCTGTCCCTCAGGTCCGAGAGCTGCGGTTTCTTCTCGGTACGGGATTCCACGGCCCTTGAAAGCTGTGAGAGGGCAATTACGGGGACTTCCAGTTCCCTTGCGATGGCTTTTAGCGACCTTGATATCTCGGCCACCTCCTGCTGTTTGCTTTCAGTCCTCTTTGTGAGCTGCATGAGCTGGAGATAGTCGACCACGACAAGCCCGCTCCCGGTCTTCATGACCTTGGACCTGAATCGCCTCGCTCTCGCCCTGAGTTCCAGGGTAGTGAGGACGGAGCTGTCATCAATGTAAAAGGGTGCCTTTGACAGATCTCCCGCTGCTTCCGCAAGGTTTTCCCATGCGCTCTCATGGAACATACCCGTACGCAGGTCGTGGACGTTAACCCTTGCACGGGATCCAAGCATCCTCTGAACAAGCTGCTCGGCACCCATTTCAAGGCTGAACATAAGCACCGGAATACCCCGTTCTACGGAGGCATGCATTGCGATATCCAGTGCAAGGGCAGTTTTTCCCATGGAGGGTCGCGCAGCTATGATGTTAAGGCTGCCCGGCTGGAACCCTCCGGTAAGCCTTTCAAAATCGTCGAAACCGCTGGGGACCCCCGTAACAGAGCTGTCGGGCGAGTGAAATTTCTCCTCTATGTCTCGGAATGCAGGACCCAGGACGTCCCCGACTTTTCTGAAGGGGGCCTGACTCCCCCTCTGGGTTATCTCGAAGACGGCCCTCTCGGCCTGATCCATCACTTCTTCAAGTTCCCTGTCCTCGGAATAACCCAGCCTGGCTATTTCCGCACCTACCTGGATAAGCCTCCTGTGGATGGATTTATCCCTTACTATCTTTGCGTGATACTCGACATTGGCCGTAGTAGGAACAGAGTCGACGAAGCCGGCGATAAAAGCCTGGCCTCCCAGGGTTGCCGCAAGACCCCGCCTGTTAAGTTCTTCAAAGAAAGTAAGCTGGTCCACGGGCTTGCCTTTTTCGGCCATCTCCCGCATTATCTGGAATGCCTGCCGGTGGGTACCGTCATAAAAATCCTCAGGGAGAAGCGAGTCCAGGGATACCGTCAGAGCATCCTCATCCAGAAGACAGTCGCCTATTACGGCCCTTTCTGCCTCCAGGCTGTGAGGGGGTATCCTTTCGAACAACTGGTCACTCAACCTGTTCGCCCTCCACAAGGATCGTCATTTCCGCTTCTACCCCCGGGTAAAGGCGTATCGAGAAGGGGAACGAACCAAGTTCCTTTATCGATCCCTGGAGCCTGATGTCTTTTTTGTCGACAGGGATCCCGAACCTTCCCTTGATCTGTTCCGCGACCTGGGCAGCTGTGACGCTGCCGAAAAGTTTCCCTTTCTCGCCGGCAGAAGCCTTGAGAGCGACCTGCTTGCCCTGAAGCTTTGCCCTGTTAGACCTCGCCTCTTCCTCTTCCTTCCTGGCACGGTTTTCTTTTGACTGTTGACGCTGACGCCATTCCTGGAGTTTCTCCCTGGTGGCTTCCTCAGCCATTTTCCTGGGAAGGAGAAAGTTCCTTCCGTAACCTTCGGCAACCTCGACCAGGTCGCCTTTCTTACCCAATTTTGAAACATCGCACAGCAGGATAACTTTCATGCTTTTCCCCCCCGAAACCTGGAACGCAAGTCAAACCACATGTCAATAATACCCAATATCAGGGTTATCTGCGCAAGAAAAGAAATCAGGAATATCAGAGCCGTCACCCCGAAACGTGCAAAACGGCCGAAGCCCCTGGTCTCCATCAGGTACCAGGCGACGGCCAGCCCCTGGAAAAAGAAAATTACCGTGATCAGGAGCCGTAAATTCAGACCCGCCCTTTCCAGGAAGGAAAATCCCTGAAAATAGATCCCCGCGGCATGGAGTCCTATAGAGACAAGGAGCGCCCAGAAAACACTTTTGGGAAAACGCCAGTGACTGAATTCCGGCAGCCTTGGCAGAGCTTCCCTGCCTAGCCTCCTGAGAACAACGGCACTTACTGCGTAACTCAGGAAACAATCGACGGTTGATGCCATAACCAGCAATGCCGGAAAGATCAGCGGTATCAGTCCAAGGGTTCTTTGCATCTGATCCATGGCTGACGATATCGACTCACCGGACATGCCCATGCTCGAGTAGATGGAAGCAAACCTTTCAACCATGGGCATTATCTGCGCTTCATCAAGACCAAAGGGATTTATTCCCGTCAATTTGACTGCTATCACCATTAGAAGGAGTTTGCTCCCCAGGGATACCAGCACTCCGTAAAGTATTATATCCACAGCCTTGGCGTAGCGTCTTCCCAGTGCCCCCAGGGCTATCCCCAGGAAACCGAAGCCAAGGCAGAAAAAAAACGCCCCCAGCACCCCGGTAAATGCAGCGATGATAATGGTTGCCGCGGCAACACCGAGAACAGCCCTCCCCAGGCTTTGCCTGAGCCCCAGAACGACGAGCGGAGCCGGGCAGACCAGCGAGAAAACCATTCCTACCAGCGGAAGAAAATGGCCTGCCAGGAAAAGTGCTACTGCAAGGGCCACCAGAAGGGACGATTCAACAAGGGCTCTGGTCCTGTCCATTGACAACCTCCCTTACAAAGCGGGGGGAGAAGCCTGGGCTCCTCCCCCCGCGCTGAAAACTGCGCAGTCTGTCCTACTCGGCGCTGTAAGGAAGAAGCGCAAGGTAACGGACCCTTTTTATCGCATCCGTAAGCTGCCTCTGATGCTTGGCACAGTTGCCCGTCACCCTTCTTGGGACTATTTTGCCTCTCTCACTGATATATTTCCTGAGTTTGTCAACTTCCTTGTAGTCTATATGTTCTATCTTGTCTACGCAGAAAAGACAGACTTTCGGTTTTCTTCTCTTGTTCCTCTTGTTGCTGTTTCCCCGCGGCGAAAATGCCATGGCGATCCTCCTTTCGAGCGGACGCTCCAGTTCTTCCTAGAATGGGATGTCAGCGTCCTCTCCCTCGTCTTTCACGTCATCCATCTCTGAAATATCCATTACGAATTCGTCTCCGAAACCCTTCTCCCTCAGGCTCCCGCCTCTTGATCCCGGATCGGCGTCAGGTGAAAAACCTTCCCCGCTCTCCTTGCGGGATCCGAGAAAAGTAACACCCTGCGCCACAACTTCCGTAACCCAGCGCCTTTCACCGGCACCCGACTCGTAGTTGCGAACCTGGATCCTGCCCTCCACCAGTACCGGACTGCCCTTGCGAAGGTACCTCTCGCAATTTTCAGCCTGGGATCCCCAGACGACTACGGGGATAAAGTCCGCCTGATCCTGAATTTCGCCGTCCCTGTTCTTCCATTGCCGATTTACGGCAACGGTAAGCTTTGCTACGGCCTGCTTGGAGGTAGTGTACCTGACCTCCGGATCCCGGGCCAGGTTGCCCATCAGAATAGCCTTGTTGAAACCTCTGGCCATTGATATCACTCCCTAGGCTTCGTCAAGAGAGACTACCAGGTGTCTTAGCACCTGGGTCCTGAGTTTCAGGAGCCGTTCGAGTTCGCTCACCTGAGACGGGTCAAGACTGAAGGAAAGGACAGCATAATAACCATCTGTCTGTTTCTTCAGGGGAT
>CAZAMZ010000120.1:0-5448 GCA_964486375.1 uncultured Synergistaceae bacterium
CATTATCACCTGGATGGTTTCTCCGCCCACCAGAAGGACCCCCATGAAAAACGAAACGATAATGATACCCCATGGGTTCAGTCTTGCCAGCCAGGCAATTATCACGGCCGTGTAGCCGTAACCCGGGGACAATCCAGGCTGAAGCCGCCCCTGGAGACCTGCTATTTCAGTCATACCTGCCAGTCCCGCAATAGCACCTGAAATGAACATGAGCAGAACCACATTCCTGGCGTAGCGTATGCCTGCATATTCGGCAGCTCCCGGGTTATCGCCTATGGCACGGATCTCGAAACCCCATCTTGTCCAGCGGATCACAAGTCTGAAAATCAGGACAAGGGCAACAGCTACAATTATCCCGAGATGTACCCTGGTATCAAAGAATTGGGGAAGTCTTGCCGTAGCCGGAAAGGGAGGGGTCATGGGGAAACCGAGACTTGAAGGGTCTCTCCAGGGGCCATAAACGAAATACTCGGTGAGGTGAATTGCAACGTAATTCAGCATCAGTGTCGTAATTACCTCGTTCACGTTCCATCGGGCTTTCAGAAACCCTGCGATGCATCCCCATATCCCTCCGGCGGCAATAGCGGCTGCAGCCATTGCAATAAGCATGGAGAACTGACCGGGGAGATAAAAGAACCTTACCGCTGCCGCGGTGGCCAGAGCCCCTGTGTATATCTGCCCTTCTGCGCCTATGTTCCATATCTTCATACGAAAGGCGAAGGCAACGGCAACACCGGTTATTACCAGGGGGATCGTCTTGACCAGGACTTCGCTGAATCCGTACCAGCTTCCCAGGGCCCCCCTGAACATGGCCCTGTAGGCCGCAAGTGGCGACACGCCGAAGAACAGAAGGGCACCTCCGGCAAGGAAAAGGGCGGCAATTATCGACATGACAGGGAGTATTCCCTCGAACAGGATCCCCGTCCTGAATCTTTTCTGGAGAACGATCCGGTATTTCATATTCAGGGAACCGCCTTTCCAGGAGAGGGTTCATAGGTGCCGTCATCCGGAATGAATTCAGGGAGGCTCGTGCCTGCCATCATTAGTCCCAGCTGTTCCTCGCTGGCGCTGTCGGGATCTTCGACGATCCCCATCAGTTTTCCTTTGTGTATTACGGCTATCCTGTCGCTGAGTGAAAGGATCTCTTCCAGGTCATCCGATACAAGCAATACTCCGGCCCCCCGGTCCCTCTGTTCAAGAAGTGTTTCCCTGACGAAAAGGGTTGCGCTTACGTCCAGTCCCCATGACGGCTGAACAGCTATGACCACCCTCGGGTCATCTGCCAGTTCCCTTGCAAGCATGAGTTTCTGCAGGTTGCCACCGGAAAGCATTTTTGCAGGGAAACCAAGTCCGGGGTTTACAACGTTGTATCTTTCTACAAGCTGGCCTGTCCTTCCGGCAATATTTTCCCAGTGGATGAAAAAACTGAATCTTGTAAATTCCTTCCTCCAGTATTTCCTGAGCGCAATGTTCTCTCTCAGGTTCATCCCCCTTACAAGCCCCTTCCCAAGCCTGTCTGCAGGAATATAACTGACGCCCTTTTTCTGAAACTCCCTTGAATGTTTTCCATGAAGTTCCACTCCGTCGATCAGAATGGCACCTTCATCGATCTTTCTGATCCCTGCCAGGGCATCGCAAAGTTCCTCCTGGCCGTTGCCGGAAACCCCTGCCAGGCCCAGTATCTCCCTTTGTCTGAGGTCCAGGCTGAACCTGTCGATGCAAACTATCCCCCGATCCCCCCTGATAACCAGATCCATTGCCTTGAGGACGATCTTCCCAGGGTTCTGCAATGTCTTTCCTATCTGGAAGACCACTCTTCTCCCTACCATCATCTCGGCAAGGGATTCCTTGGTGGCGTTTTCTACAGGGATGGTCGCTACCTTCCGGCCTTTCCGGAGAATGGTTATCCTGTCGGAGATATCTATCACCTCGTCAAGCTTGTGAGAGATGAAGATGACTCCATGCTGCTCCTGTCTGATCTGCCTGATCGTCTGGAACAGGGCTCTGGCCTCCTGGGGCGTCAGCACTGAAGTGGGTTCGTCGAGTATCAGGATATCGGCTTTCCGATACAGGGTTTTTATGATAGCAACCCGCTGCTGTTCTCCTATCGACAGCTGCCAGACATAGGCATTGGGATCGACGCGGATCCCGTAACGGTCCTGAATTTCACGAACTTTCTCGATTATGCCGTTCCTGTCCAGAGAGAAAGGCTGGTCATCAAGACCCAGTGCGACATTTTCCCAAACCGTCTGCGTCGGGACAAGCATGAAATGCTGGTGGACCATGCCTATCCCGGCGTTGATGGCGTCCCTGGGGGATCTGAAGTTCTTTTCCTTTCCCTCAATGAAAATGGAACCGTTATCAGGAGTATAAAGTCCGCTGAGAATGTTCATTAGGGTGCTCTTTCCAGCCCCGTTCTCACCAAGGAGGGTGTGGACCTCCCCTCTCCGGAGGTCCAGGTCAATGCCGGAGTTCGCCTTGGCCCCGACAAAGGATTTATCAATACCCATCATCATTACAAGGGGGGCGTGTTCGCCAGGGAACAAGGTATTTACCTCCTGACGGGTTATTTGCTACAGAAAGATTCTAAACCATGAGAACAAAAAAGGGGGCGCAGAAAAGCGCCCCCCTTGAGATCGTGACGTGCCTATTGGGGGATATCCCCTTCAACGCCCTCGACGAACCAGTTCATGCCCAGCATTTCGCCATCGGTCATCTTTTCGCCTTCCTTGACGGCCACTTCACCTTTCTGGTTTTTGACCGGACCGAAAAATACGTCCCAGGTACCGTCTATGATCCTCGTTTTTTCTGATTCGACCAGGGCTACGGTTTCAGCAGGTACTTCGGAAGAAATGGGGGCCAGTTCAACCAGCCCTTCTTTCAGTCCCCACCAGATATCCGACGATTTCCAGGTGCCGTCCACTACCTGGCCGACGATCGTTTCGTAGACCATACCCCAGTTCCAGATGGGGGCTGTAAGGTGCCTTGTAGGCGCATAATTGCTCATATCGTTGTTGTAGCCGACAACATATACTCCTGCCTCTTCAGCGGTCTGTGGCGCTGCGCCGGAGTCGGCGTGCATGGCGATAACGTCGGCGCCCGCATCGATAAGTGCAAGGGTGGCCTCTTTTTCCTTGGCGGGGTCGAACCATGAGAAGATCCATACAACCTTCACCTTTACGTCAGGGTTGGATCTCCTGGCACCCAGCGTGAAGGCGTTGATACCCCTGATCACCTCGGGGATCGGGTTGGCGGCCACGTAGCCTATAACGTTGTTTTTGGACATCTTGCCGGCTACCAGTCCGGAGAGGTATCTTGCCTGGTACATCCTGCCGAAATAATTCCCCACGTTCTCGGCACTTTTATAACCGGAGCAGTGCATGAAAACGACATCGGGGTTCTTTGCGGCAACTTCCTGAACGAAATCCATGTACCCGAAGGATGTGGCAAAGACAAGCCTGGCGCCGTTACGGATAAAGGTCTCCATAACCCTTACAGAATCGGGACCTTCCGGCACGGACTCAACGAAGAAACTCTCAAGTCCGGGGAAGGACTTCTCCATCTCCAGCCGCCCCTTCTCGTGCATGAAGGTCCAGCCGCCGTCACCCACGGGGCCTACATATACGAAACCGACCTTCAGGTCCCCGGGTGCCACAGGCCCGAAAGCACCTGCAACAGATACGCCGAAAACAAGAACCACACAGACGAAAGCAAGCATGAACTTCTTCATCCAACCTAACCCCCCTGGTCTTGGTTTAAAAAGGAACTTCTCTGACTTACTTTACATTTATGCATATAAAAACATAAATATCAACCCCTGAATAACCGGGGACCGGAAACACCGGAGGGGGATCAGACCCAGCGAAAAAGCACTTTTCCTCCATCAAAGGTATAACCGGAACTGAAGGAATAAGCTTCCAGTACCTCACGGGGGGCAAGTGGAAAGTGTTCCTCCACAAGGGACCGGTAAAAAACAAGGTCCCCCTTCCCCTTCCAGGCTGTCCGGCCGAACCGGTAGTTTTCGGCACCCAGGGACACGAGTTCCATAACGGAGGGCTTTGCCCCTTTTTCAATGGACGGGAAATGACGGATGTGGTAAAGGGGAAGTCCCATCGGTGCAGGAAGAACTCCGGGATCGGCGCTTTCCGTTATCTCCAAAGTCCCCTCTATTAGCCGCTCGCCATGGGCGGCAATAATACCTTTGTATTTCAATCCGGTTCGGGTTTCGGGCATTGCCGGGTTCAGAGGATGATAATCTGTCATATATATCTGACCGAGTTTTTTCGGGAAACCCATGAACCAGCCCCTTGCCATGCTGAAATCGCTGTCGACCCAAATATGAAGGCATATCTGTCCCTGTTTTCCTTCAAAACTGCACCCTGTCCAGATCGCTCCCTCCATGTACTGGGTCCTCTCCGGATTGACTACAGGGAGATCCTTGCCATCCTCCCATACTGACCACCAGCGGCTGAATGCCACATAGGCCAGGCCGGGCTCCAGACCCGGTTCCAGTGGATACGGAAGATATGAGGCTATTACCTCGGGGTCGGTCCTGAAAAGTATGTTCAAATATTCCGTTCCGTAGTGCCAGGGAAATTCCCCGACGATCGAGGATCTGCCCCCGGGGGTAAGGGGATAACAGTAACCCTTCGGGCCCCTGTCATTTTTATCCAAGGCTTTCAACTCCCTTGCCGGCAAACTGGCACAAAAATGGCGGAGGCGTGTGGGGATCGAACCCACCGGGGCCGGCAATACCGACCCCCACCGGGTTTGAAGCCCGGGGCACTCACCAGAGCACACTCGCCTCCGACAGCCAGATAATTCTAATTCCTTGAAAGAGTTCTGTCCATCAATCCCGCCCAGGGTTGTCTACTTCGCCGGAGCCCCTTATTTTCTTTCAGTTCAGAATCATGACCCAGAATTATTTCCGATAATTATTACCCTTTTGGCGCTAAATTCTCTGCAAATTCAGATCTTATATTCGGGATCGCATAACTTTGCTTTCCTGCCCGTTTTCTGTCTTTCAGATTAAATTGACAAGTTTACCTCTCAGCTTTTTCCTTACCCTCTGAAGGGCATTGTCAGCTTTTTTCCTTGGCCATGAAAGCAGATTGGCCGCCTTTGTTACAGACCCCGTTTCGATAAAGGCGTCAAGAACAGCCGTTTCGAGGCAGGTCAGGTCCTCGAATATTTCCTGATGGGAGAACAGGGGCAAGTATTCAGAAGAACGATCATGGTCGCAAATTTCCTCGGGGAGAGGCAAAGGCACTTCTTTCCTGCTGGTCCTCAGGAAAGAGATCATTCCGTTACGGGCACAGGAAAACAGGAAAGAGGAAAACTTGCCTCTTGTTTCTTCATATCTTGGAAGGGCGTTGATCAGGGCCATGTATCCTTCCTGGAGAAGGTGGTCGTAATCAGGCCGGGAGGGTTAGACAAGCCTGCCTGCTA
>CAZAMZ010000121.1:0-5432 GCA_964486375.1 uncultured Synergistaceae bacterium
ATCTCCGCGCTTGTGAGCTCCCGCCCCTCGCCGGCGAGCACGTACACGCCGCGGTCGGCGTCGTAGAACTCGGTCGACGCGGGATCGAGCGCGAACATGACCTGCTCGCCGAGGCTGTAACCGCTGGAAAGCAGCACTTCTGCCGATGGGACGTTCCCGGCGGGATCGATCCTTACAAGGAACCTCACTTCCCCCTCTTCCCCCCTTCTCCTGCTGATAACTGGGTAGACGGGGCTGACCCTGCTGAGCACATCCGCGGGTAATATTGAACGCGGTACAGGTGACAAAGGAGGTGCCGGGTTATCCCAGGACGGTGCCTCATCCAGGGTTTTCACTGTTTCCGGTGTCGGGGGTAAAGAAATGTTTTCCTCTTCCGCCGGGGATCCTGGTATCACCGGCTCCGCTGCAGGTTTTTCTTTTTTCAGGGATGGAGTTTCCTGCTTTTTCTGCAGGACAGGCCCCGGGGAAGGCTGCGGCTCAGGATGGTCGACCGGTTTTTGTTCCGGTACTGCTTTTTCCAATACAGAAATTACAATATCCAGGTTCAGGACAACCTTTGACTGGTCACTGCGTTCGGGCAAGGACGGCCACAGGGGTAAAACGAATACGAGGGAATGGATCACAAGGCTGGCAAAGATGCAGATCGCCCACCGGTTCACCTTCCCTCACCCGCCTCCACAAGCAGGCCGGCCGACCCTATCCCGCTTCCCCTCAGGTCGTCAAGGAGAGTAACCACCAGGCCATAAGGGGCTTCCCGGTCTGCCGCGACAAGGATCCTAACTCCCTCTCCAAAGGAAGAGAGCGCTCTTTCAATTGCCTGTTCCCTGGTCAACTCCCCGTCCCCTATGAATATCCGTCCTTCATTGTCAAGGGTCAGGATAAGTGAATCTTCCGACACCTGCTCCCCTTCTGCGCCGGGAAGGTTGACCCGGATCGCCGGTTCCGAGAAGACAGCAGTAAGAACGAAGAAAACAATAAGCATGAACAGGACATCAATCAGGGGGGTCAGTTCGACTTCGGGGAGGCTTCGCCTTGTCCTAATCCGCCTCATTGCCATCTCCGAAAAACAGCAGCGCGGCATCCAGAAGGGCCCTTGCCGCTTCTCCTACCCTGGGGCCAGGGTGAAAAAGGAGGTCCGCCGATACTATCGCGATCCTCCCCTTTTCAACGGCGCGGATCGGGAACCCCCCAAGAGCATCTGCAAGATCCCGGGGAGACAGGGACATTCCCTTTTCGGTCCTTGGAACCAGGATCACATCGGGATCCCGGGATATGATCCCCTCGGGGTCAACCTGGGGAAAGGTGTAACTGATATCGGAGGCTGCATTGGGAATGCCGATCATTCCCAGGATATCGTTAATGTAGTTGACTCCCCCTGCTACGGTCAGCGGATCGTGCCAGACTACCACCAGCAGCGAAGGGGGGCCTCCGGGGAAGAGGTTTGTCACTTGTTCCCTGACCGACTTCAGTTCCTGCTCTATCCCCCTCCAGACCCTTTCGGAAACGCAACCAAGCCCAAGATACTCCCCAAGCCTCAGGACAGATCCCCTGACCCCGTCAAGCCCCCTGTGCATGGTAAGCGGAAGGGTCCTTATACCCATGGATTCCACCCTCTGCAGCAGCCTTGAGTGAAAGGTGGCAATACCTACGACAAGGTCCGGCGAAAGGGATAGTATCCTTTCAAGGGATGGATCATGGAATCCTCCAACGGAGGGAAGGCCCGTTACCTCTTCGGGAAAGACGTCGTGGTCGGTTACACCGACGATACGGTCTCCAGCGCCTATGGCAAAGAGTGTCTCAGTGATGGACGGGGCTAGAGATACGATCCTTCTTCCGGGAGTAACGGTCGCTTCGGCTGCATGGGTAAAAAACCACAGGGGAAAAAACAGGGTAAAAAAGAGGGCCAGGGACCTAGGAATAAGGTGTCTCATTTTCGTCTGACCTGAGGATCTTTTCCCGGACCATGAAATCCACTCCCCGCCATAGCATCTCTTCCGCCCTCTCAAGACGGACAGAGAAAAAAGCGTGGAAAAGGATAAGGGGGACTGCCACTGAAAGACCTGCAACCGTCGTAAGAAGGGCCTGCCATATCCCGCCGGCCATCACGGCCATGCTCGACCCGCTCATTCCGGGAAGGTTCCTGAATACATCGATCATGCCGATAACAGTCCCCAGAAGCCCAAGAAGGGGTGTGACCCTTGCGATGGTCGAGAGAAAACCCAGACCTCTCTCCCACCGGAATATCTCCCGCCTTACTTCCTGTTCCAGAAGCATCTGCATGGCTTCAGGATCCACTTCCCAATGATCCACGGCCACCCTGAAAAGGCGGTGAAGGGAACTGTCCTTCTCCCTTACCAGCCGGGAGGCTTCTTCCTTTTTCCCGTGGTATATCTCTTCTCCGAGGGAGAGTTCCAGTATTCCCGGGTCAGTGGATGCCCTGAAGATGAAAAGGAACCTCTCCAGGACGATTGAAACACCAAGGACTGACAGCCCCGCAATTATCCACATTACCGGCCCGCCGAGAGTCAGTAACTCCATTGCTTCCTCCATGTCAGAGGTTCATCAGGTTCAGGACCGCTGAGACCAGGTCCTCGGGATCAAGGTTCATCGCGGAAAGGACTTCCGGGGAACTTCCCGAATCCCCGTACCTGGTAACGCCCAGGTTCCTTATGGAACAGCATCTCCCCGTCTTGAGGATCTTAGAGGCCACGATGGACCCGAGGCCGGACAATGCATGATGGTCCTCGAAAGTGACTATCCTCCCTGTCCCGGCGGCTTCAGCCACAACGGAGCTGTCCATGTGAAGAGGGCACCCCGCATGGTAGACCGACACATCCACCCCACGGCCCTTCAGTATTTCCCAGGCTTTCAGGGCTCTGGAGGCCATGTGACCCGTGGTGATTATTGAGGCATCCTTTCCTTTTCTCAGCCTGTCGACCTCACCGTAACGGAAGGAATAATCGCCCCCGTAAAAGGGAGCCCCGTTTCCATCTGTAATTACAGGGATCTTGCTCCTTCCCATGGCCAGGCAGATATTACCCGGCTCCGAAAGGGCCCACCGGGTCATCCTGTCGGCCTGGTTGGGATCGGCGGGAACCAGGAGCCTCCAGCCGAACATGTTCCGCAAAAGGCTGATGTAATCTATGGATTGATGGGTCTTTCCATCTTCCCCGACATCCAGGCCCACATGGGTAAGGACCAGTTTAAGATTGGTATGGTTGATATCATTGAGCCTCTGCTGGTTATAGACCTCGGCCAGGCCGAAGACGCCAAAATCGGCCCAAAGACTCACGACACCGCAAATTGAAGCAGCACCGGAAACAGTCGCAGTTGCATGTTCCTGGATCCCCGTCTCGATGAACCACTGGGGGCAGGCCCTTGAAAAAGCATCCACCTTTACGGAGCCGGAAAGGTCGCAATCGAATACGAGAACAGGAGTGCTTCCCGGCTTGTCATAATTGAGCTTGCCTATGTCCTCGAGAGCGCTTCCGAAACCGGACCGGTTATCAGTCCTGACGTCGGGCTGGTAGGTACGGGGTTCACCGGTAACGATCACCGGGCTTGATGATCCTGTTTTTTCCGGTTTGGGAAATTTTCCGGAAGACCTTTTCAGGAGCGCCTTTTCCAGAAGATCAGGCGAGGCACCGAGTTCCTCCATTGCCCTCACGTAAAGGTCCCCGGCCGCGGCCTTCCCGTGATAATCGGGAATACCTTCCATAAATGAAACTCCCCTGCCCATGACCGTTTTACAGAGTATCACCGACGGGAGATCAGACTTCCGGGCCGAAACAAGGGCATCATAAATGGCCACCGGGTCGTGGCCGTCGCACTCAATGACCAGCCATCCATCCGCTTTCCAGAGGGCAGGAATGTCCGCATTCATTATCTCCCCGGTTCGCCCCGATATCTGGATCCCGTTGCAGTCGACCAGGGCCGTAATACCTGAAAGGCCGTGGTGGGAGGCTATCCTCCTTGCCTCAGCGACCTGGCCTTTGACCTGTTCCCCGTCGCTAGAAAGTACGTAGACATGGTCATTCCTTTTTCGGGCCCTTAGAGCCAGGGCGAAACCGACCCCGGCCGACAGCCCCTGGCCAAGATTACCGCTTCCCCAGTCTATTCCGGGAACTTCCCGTTCGACATGACCCTGGAACGGGCTTCCGGACTGGCGGAAGTGGGCCATGGCATCATCTGGGTCGATAAAACCGTACCTGGCAAGAGCTGCGTAGGCGCCAGGCGAAGTATGGCCATGGCTTACCACTACGAAATCCCTGTCAAGGGTCAGAAAATTCTCTGGTGTTATGTTCGCTATACCGTAGACAATGAGATACATCTCCATGCTGGAAAGCGAACCGGCCGGGTGGCCGCTCCCTGCCGCAGACGTCATGGTAACTGCCCAGGAACCGCACTCCCTCGCTGCTTCCCTTATCAGGGCTGCAGCCCCATCGCCAAGCGGCGCAGAAGGGAATCCGCCCAAGGCTTTTTTAATATCATCCATGAAATGAACCTCCCGGTCCAGCCCTGGTAACCAGGGCATCTATTTCCGCACTTTCAGGATTATACCTCCTAAGCAGGGCAAGAAAAAACGGCGGCATCATCCGCCGCCGACTTGTACTCTGATTTCCGGGAAGCATCCTTTTCCCGTCGGAAAACACTGAGGTCCTTCAGATATAAACCCTGGGTACCCTTGGCGTGAAGAGGTTAGGGATCTCATAATTTATTGTCCCCAGGATCCCGGCTATCTCTTCGGGGGTCACCGATCCCTGACCCTGGTTTCCAACAAGAACAACTTCATCTCCCGGTATAACGTCAGGTATACGGGTGACATCAACCATTGTCTGATCCATGCATATGCTTCCCACCAGGGGGGCCCTTTGGCCACGAATGAGGACCGAAGCCTTCATGGAAAGGGGCCTTGCATAGCCGTCATGGTAGCCAACCGGGAGAACCGCCACTCGTTCCGTACCCCTGGTAACGTATCGAAGGCCATATCCTACCCCGCTCAGGGGGGGAAGTTCCCTTACCACCGCCACCGATGTCTTCACTTCGAAAACGGGCTTCAGATCGAAGCTCCTCCTGCAATATACGGAGGGCCACATCCCGTAAAGGATCAACCCGGGACGAACGGCGTCAAGGTGCATTTCGGGAAAATTGACCGTACCGGCACTATTGCAGACATGTCTTATCCTGAACCTGACGTTCCTTGAACGAAGGTTGTCCAGGGCCTCTCCGAACCTTCCGAACTGGATCCGTGTGTATTCAGGGTTAATCTCGTCGGCACATGCAAAATGGGTAAATACACCTTCAAGGTCGATACCGGGAAGAGGCAGGATCTTCTCGACCGCCTGGGGAACTTCGCCAGGGAGAAAACCTATCCGCCCCATCCCCGTATCGACCTTTAAATGAAGGCGGGCGGTCTTCCCCTGGGCGACAGC
>CAZAMZ010000122.1:0-5404 GCA_964486375.1 uncultured Synergistaceae bacterium
AAAGAAAGAGTGATTGAACGGGGGACATAAGGAGGATCTTCAATGACGGACACCAGGGAAAGAGCCAAGGCCCTCAACGGGCAGATCGTGGAATGGAGACGTTTCTTCCACCAGAATCCGGAGACCGGTTTCGACACTCCCCTTTCGGAGGCATTCATCGTCGAGCGTCTTCGGGAAATGGGCATCGATGAGATACGCACGGGCGTAGGCAAGCACGGGGTCACGGCACTTATCAGGGGTGAAAAACCGGGAAAGGTCCTGGGAATGAGGGCCGACATAGACGCCCTCCCTGTCAGGGAGGATACGGGCCTTCCGTTTGCCGCAAAGAACGAACGGATGCATGCATGCGGACACGATGCCCATGCGGCGATCCTTCTCGGCACTGCGAAGATCCTCACGGAAAACCTGAAAAGCATGCACGGTATGATCAAGCTGATCTTTCAGCCAGCCGAGGAGACCTCCGAAGGGGCCCCCGCCATGATAAGGGACGGCGTGATGGAAGACCCGGCCATGGACGCCATCATCGGACTTCACACGGGGAACCTCTGGAAGGGACTGTCCTCGGGCATGGTTGGCTATCGTTACGGGGTGCTTATGGCAGCCACGGACTGGTTCACCGTCACTTTTGAGGGAAAAGGCGGGCACGGGGCCACACCCCACCTGACGGCGGACCCGATCGCCATGGCCTGCCAGGCCTTTTCAGCGATCCAGACCATCGTCAGCCGGGAAACCAGCCCCCTGGCATCGGCAGTGATCACCGTGGGCAAGATCAATGGGGGGACAGCTCCAAACGTTATTGGACCGACATGTACCATCAGCGGAACGATCAGGTCCCTTGACCCGGAAACCAGGACCATGCTTTCAGCACGCCTGAAGGCTGTCTGCGAGGGGATCGCCAGGAGCATGAGGGGCAATGCCGACGTGAAACTTACCTACGGCACCCCTCCCCTGATCAACGACAGGGATATCACCGACAAACTCAGGCAAGCAGCTGTGGATATCCTGGGAGAGGAAGTCGTTACAGAAGTTCCGGAACCGACCATGGGCGGTGAGGACATGGCTTACTTCCTCGAGAAGATCCCCGGGTCTTTCTTTTTCCTGCCCTCCATGTTCGGCGAGGGTAAGGACTATCCTCACCACCACCCCAGATTCGACCTTGACGAGGACGTCTTCTGGATCGGCGCCGCCGTCATGGCAAGATTCGCCATGACCTGGCAATAATCCGGACAGGAATCGACAGAACCCATATTGACTTGCTGGAGCCAAAATTTACAATACTAAATGAACAGCGTGATGGAGGTGAGGAATAACTGTCAGGATGGTTAAACAGAATAACCAGCCAAATACGGAAGGGGATGTTATTGGTGAAGCACAGAAAACTGGTCTTACTGGG
The DNA here is from genome assembly GCA_964486375.1 of uncultured Synergistaceae bacterium. Taxonomy (GTDB): domain Bacteria; phylum Synergistota; class Synergistia; order Synergistales; family Thermovirgaceae; genus UBA4066. Next base: position 1,394 of record CAZAMZ010000122.1, read on the forward strand.
AATGGCAGTACTGATCACCCTGGGCCTGCTCGCAGCAGGCGGCCCATCGGTGGCTGCGGACAAGGTTTTCAACTGGAAGTTCCAGAGCCACCATACTCCTGGATCCCTTGCGGTCGAGAAAGCCATCAAGCCCTTTATCGAAAGGGTGGAGAAAATGTCCGGGGGCAGGCTCAAGATAAGCCTGCACTATGCCGGCGAGCTGGTGGAATATACCGGGGTCGATGAGGCACTCCAGGCGAACATGATCCAGATATCCAACACCAGTTCACTCTTCTTCAGGGGTGCTATCCCCATGGGCTGGGTTTCAGCACCTAACATGCCGCCCTTCATCACCCGGACCAATGACGAATTCAACGAACTTTTCCATCACCGGGGGATCGACAGGCTTGTAGGGGAAGCCCTGGAAGCCCGAGGCATCAAATTCCTCGGCAGCCATAGCGTGGGCAACACCTATTTCTGGAGCAAAAAGCCCATAAGAAACCTCGAGGATCTTAAAGGCTTCAAGATAAGATTCTTCGGGTCAATGTCGGATACGATGGAGCACTTCGGCGCAGCCCCGGTCATGCTCCCTCACCCGGAGACCTACATGGCTATCGCCACGGGAACCCTCGATGGCAGCGGCACCGCATGGTGGCTCTACCGGGACCTCAAGCTCTACGAAGTTTGCCCCTACTTTATCGGCCCTGCCATGCAGGTCCCCCAGGGGATGGAACTCTGGGCCTCCAAGACCGCCTTTGATGCGCTGCCCGAGGATCTCCAGGCCATCGTCGAGACGGCAGCTCACGCCTTCAATACAGACTATATGGATGCTGTGACAATAGAAGAGCGTGAGATGTTCAACAAGTCCTTCCCTGAGTGGGGAACCACTTACATCGAATTCAGCGATGAAGATATCCAGAGGATCATCGACGAGTTCTCCCTGCCCTACCTCGACAAGGTCGCTGCCGAGCAGGGTCCGAAGGATGCAAGGGTTATCGAGGCAGTCGAGATAATCAAGCAGTTCATGAGGGACTACGGATACATCGAATAAGGTAAAGATCCCTGATTAGTTTGCCCCCTTCTCTTTTCCGGGGAGGGGGCCCTTCTTTATTTACGGTTTCTGGCGAGAAAAGCTTCAAATGGGGTGATTGGATTGAACTTCTTAACCGGTTTTATCAGTTTTGTTGACGCCTTTAACGACCGTATGGGCAAGCTCGTCGCCTTCCTGGTCTACCCCGTCATGCTCGTGCTGGTGTACGAGGTTGTCATGAGGTATGCCTTCAACAGGCCGACGATCTGGGCCCATGAGACATCGTGCATGCTTTACGGGGCACACTTCGTGCTGGGGGGGGCCTATGCCCTGCGGCATGATGCTTTCGTAAACGTCGAGGTCTTCTACATGCGGTTTTCCAAACGGACAAAGGCTGTAGTTGACCTGATCACCTGGACCATGTTATACGCCTTTGTGGGTGTAATGCTCTGGAAAAGTGTTCCCTGGGCCTGGAAAAGCCTTGCAGTGATGGAGTTCTCCGACAGTACCTGGGGGCCATATATCTGGCCCGTCAAGTGGACCATACCCTTCGCTGCCCTTTTCATGCTCATGCAGGGAATGACTAAAACGATCAAGGACCTTTTCATGGCTCTGACCGGGAGAGAGATCGTTACCCAGACTGAAATTGAAGCCCCCTTTGGGAACTGAGGTGATCTTATGGACATAGGAGTCATTTCTATCTTTCTTTTCGGCAGCATGTTCCTTCTGTTGGCCTCAGGTCTTCCCGTGGCTTTTGTACTAGGGGGGCTGGCTACTGTCTTTACAGCCATCTTCTGGGGGCCGGAGTCGCTCTTCATTATTGTCGCCAGGACCTATTCCATGATGTCCACCACGACCCTGGTGGCCGCCCCGCTCTTCGTGCTGATGGCGACGGTGCTGGAACGTTCAGGCGTGGCGGAAGACCTGTTCGAGATGATGTACCGATGGTCGGGTGGCGTCAAGGGGGGACTGGCAGTCGGGACCGTTTTCGCCTGTACGCTAATAGCCGCCATGTCGGGCATAGCCTCTACGGGCGTGGTGGTTATGGGCGTGATGGCACTCCCGGCCATGCTAAAGCGCGGATACGACAAGAGGATCGCCACGGGGTGCATCCTGGCCGGGGGTGTCCTGGGACCGCTTATCCCTCCCAGCATAGCCCTGGTGCTGTACGGAACTATAGCCCAGGTATCGATCGGCGGGCTTTTTGCTGGAGGGATGGGCGCAGGGGTCCTCTGCTCCTTCCTTATCATCGCCTACATACTGATCAAATGCTACCTCAACCCGGAACTGGGCCCCCCTATCCCGGTCGAAGAGAGGGCCGATATGAAGGCCAAGATCGCATCCCTCAAGGGAGTGATCCTTCCTCTCCTGTTGATAACTGCAGTTCTGGGGTCCATCTACACCGGTATAGCCACCCCGACCGAGGCCGCGGCCGTCGGAGCCTTCGGGGCTTTTGTCTGCAGCGCCATACACAGGCGACTGAACTGGGAACTGATCAAGAGCGTGGCCTACACCACCATAAAGGTCCAGGGTTTCATGATGTGGATACTTTTCGCCGCCCAGGCGTTTGCAGCAGTTTACATGGGCCTTGGAGCCGCAAGGATGGTCGTCCGGCTTGTCGAAACCTACGAGATAGGCTGGTGGACCATGCTGATCGCGATACAGGTCGTATGGTTCCTTCTGGGATGCGTCATAGATGCATGGAGCATATTGATGATCACCCTGCCTATCCTTCTCCCGATCCTGCCCCTTTACGGCTTCGACCCCCTGTGGCTGGGCGTTCTTTACGCCGTCAATACCCAGACGGGTTACCTTACACCGCCCTTCGGCACCATGCTGTTCATGATCAAGGGGATCGCCCCAAAAGAAGTAACCATGAACGATATTTACCACTCTATTGTTCCTTTTGTTGCGACCCAGCTGGTATGCCTGGCGCTGTGCATCATCTTCCCCGGGATTGTCCTCTGGCTGCCCAGGCTTCTTTTCGGGTAAGGGTTTTCAGGTATCAGCGGTAAGGCAGGAATACCCGGAAAACCTTACGAGCAGTTTCATTGCGGGCCTGTCGTGATCCCCGTGGCAGGCCTCTATTAATACCCGGCAGGGAAGTGGACATTACCACCTTCCTGAAGTCGGAGACCATGACCCTGTTTGGTCACAAAAGTAAATTAATGTTATAAAATAAATTAAGTAAAATTAATGATTGACAGGTGCATAATAGGCAGATACAATTCCCAGCAATTTATTATCACCAGCCGGTGGAAAGGAGGAAGCCCTTGGGCAAGCCGACAGCATACCAGCACAACAATGTGATAATTACTGCCATTCTCGTTCTCGCCCTTACCAGCTGCTCCGGCTCCCCTCCTGGAGCGCTGGCGGGCTAGTGCCGTCTGGCGGCTTTTCAGGGCCGGGACCCGGGCTATCTGGGTCCCGGCCTTTTTTTGTCTTCAGACACGACCCGAAAGATCAGGATTTCGAAGAGACAATTGATACCCATAAGGGATTATCGAGATCACAACAAGGGGGAACATGGCAATGCAACAGGATGATCAATTTTTCCGTTAAAGCCTGGATGCGAAAAACGTGACAAAGGGGGAAATATGAGTGAGTGAAAGCCATGTACGGATCTTCGACACAACGCTGAGGGACGGAGAGCAATCAGCCGGGATCAACCTTAATACTGTTGAAAAACTGCAGATAGCTCACAACCTTGCCCGGATGAAGGTGGACGTCATTGAAGCCGGTTTTCCTGCCGCATCACCGGGTGACCTGCAAGCCGTAAGGGAGATAGCAAGAAACATAAAAGGACCCGTAATCGCGGGACTGGCAAGAACTCGAAAAGAGGATATTGAAGCGGCCTGGGAGGCCGTAAGGGAGGCTGAGAAACCAAGGATCCACACCTTCATTGCAACCAGCGACATTCATCTGGAGCACAAGCTCCGCATGACGAGAGAACAGGTGAAGGATGAGGTCCGCAGGGCGGTATCCTATGCGAGGGGCTTTGT